>CAZPJJ010000079.1:0-12717 GCA_964586535.1 uncultured Acidobacteriota bacterium
CGATCTTCAACGGCCGGTTGTCCCGCGCGGACGGCAGGCGGAAGCCATACTCGACGAGCTTGTCCTTGCGCGACCGGTCGCCCTTGTACATTGCGCCCACCTGGGGCACGGTCCAGCGGGGTACGTCGAACGGAGGCCCGGTCTCCGCGCTCGACACCGATCCGGCCGCACCGGACGGGAACAACGCGTTCACGAGCGGAGCGAACGGGAACGACTCGAACCCGGCGACGGTCGCGAGCGGAAGCGCGACGACGACTTACACGGATTGGGTGCAGACGTACCGGGACATCGCGACGCACCAATGGTATGGGCACACGAGCGCGACGAAGACGGTTCGCCCATACATGCGAGCGCGGAAGGCCAGCGGCAACGGTTTCGGCGCGCTGTTCTACTCGACCGACGGCGGCTCGACGTGGACGCGGTTCGCGACGACGACCGCGACCTCCCTCACGGACTACCGCGGACCGACGCTCGTCGGGATCGACGTCGCCAACTTCCGCGTCGGCGCGAGAGCCGAGGCCGGACCGACGGCGGGCACAGGGACGAAGAGCGTCACGATCGAGGTCGGGGACGCGGGGTACGAGGAGCAGACCGCCGCCGGGGCATCCGTCGCCGGAGGGTGGGGGACGATCTCCGGAAACGGGAGCACGTCTTACGGGAACCTCCGGCGTCGCTTCCCCGGGAAGGACCCGCAGAATACCGCCGCCGTCGTCATCGCGGCGACGACGATCAATACGGCTCGCATCCGCTTCCGAAAGGCGAGCAGTGGCGACACGCTCGACTCGAATCCGCTCGAGGTCCGGATCTACGACGCGGACGGCGGCTCGTCGTGGATGCTCGCCTCGATCCCGTCAGCGGACATCACGGCGTCCGCGAAGGAGCGGATCTACAAGTTCTCCCCGTCGAGCCCGGTCACGGGTCGGCTCTACATCGAGGTCAGGACGAAGAACGCGAAGCCGATCCAGTTCAAGTTCGTCGAGGTCAAGCGCGGCGAGCAGATCACCGCTTTCTCGACCTCGGTTGAGGACCAGGTGCTCGGCGTTCACGGTGACTTTTCGGACGGCGACGCGCGCGACTTCCAGCCGCCTGGGGCGTGGAGCGCGGGCGATCACAAGGAAAGCGAGGTGTCGTGATGCGCGCGTTCCTTCGTCTCCTCCTCCTCTCCTCGATCTTCTGGACCGGGGCTCCAGGGCTTTCGGCCCCTGTTCCTTTGCCTCTTGAGAGCGGGATCATCAAGGTCACGTCGGCGCCGACCGTGGACACGAATTGCACCTCGGGCGGCACGGTGACCGCGGCCAAGGTCCCGGCTCGGTTCGTGACGGAGGGAGCGGACCGAGGGAAGACCTACTGCTGCGATGCGGGCACGGGGCAGTGGAAGCTGTGCGCTGACCCCGCGGTCGGCGGCGTTTCCGATGGCGACAAGGGGGACGTCACGGTCTCGGGCAGCGGCACGACGTGGACCGTGGACTCCGGGGCGGTTTCGATCGCGGAACTCGGCACGGGGACGTCGGCTGACCTCGCGTCGAAGTTGAGCGACGAGACGGGGACGGGCGTCGCGGTATTCGGAACCGATCCGACGCTGACGAACACGGCGCAGGTCACTCGCTCCGATGCGTCCGAGAACTCGGTCTTGCATGTTCATCGCTCCGGGATGACCGCGGGCGATGCGTTCCCGTTCTTCGGCTTCGGCACTTCCGGCGCGTCGCACGTCTTTCAGCAGGGGCAGTATCAGTCGGGGCACACCTGGTGGGGGAAATACATCAGGTGGGACACGACTGACAATCGATGGGAGTTCTACTCGACGGGACCGTCCTCGATCATCGGACCTATTCGCGTCGACGCGCAGTACGACGGCCGGTACGAGGTCCACATCGCTCCGATCCTGTCCTACAGCGTCGGCGATCCGTTGACGTTCGTCGAGATCCTCACCCTCGACGGATCGGCGTCTGGATCGCCGAAGGTCGGGATCAACGACTCGACGCCGTCGACGGCGCTCGAGGTCGGTGGAACGGTGACAGCGACGGCGTTCTCGGGGCCGTTGACTGGCAACGCTTCGACGGCTACGGCGTTCGCCAGTGATCCCGCGAACTGTCCCGCCGGTCAGGTTGCCGGTGGCGTCACCGCGGCGGGCGTCGCCGAGGCGTGCCTTGACCCGATCGAAGCGGCGGACATCGACACCTCCGCCGAGCTCGCGGCGATTCTGGGGGACGAGACGGGGAGCGGCGCGGCGGTGTTCGGGACGAATCCGACCGTCAATTTCGGCACGGGAATGGTCCAGATGCCGTCGACGGCGATCTCGTGCGTAGACAGCGCACAGGCGCGGAAGATCAACATCCCGTCGGGTCCCGCCGGGAATCTGACGTGGTGCTCCGGTGGAGGGACGGCGTTGCGCACGTCGGCGACCCTTGAGGGAGACCAGACGATCAGCGGGGCGAAGCATTTCGCGGGGCGGGCGTCCGGTCTGGGTCAAGCATTCGACACACTACGCCAGATCAGCACGACCGCTACGACGATCCGGCCCCTGGCTATCCTGAGTGATGGCGTGCTCTACGGCGCGGGCGGCGCTGGGCTCAATGAAATCCACAGCAGCACGGACGACGGAGCTACGTGGTCCTTGGTCTCGACCGTCAATGCGGGCACCGGACAACTCAATCGACTCATGGAGACGGGCGACGGGGAGATCATCGCGGTTCGCTCCGGCGCTCTCGTGAAGAGCACGGGATGGGGCGCTACCCCCACGTGGACGCAGAAACAGGTGCCGACGGGTGCCTCGTCCTTCATTCCGGGCTGTTGCGACACCACCGGGCAATGGGTTGTTGCGGCCGAGTATCACGCCGGCACCGCGCCGAATGAGTACGTGGACTCGCGGTACATCTATTGGTCGAACGACAACGGCGCCACGTTCTCCACGATCCTGGACCTCGATGTGCGGGCGGGGACGCAACAGGCTCATCTGCACTTCGCCGCGTTCGATCCGTGGGCGGTCGTCAACGGAACCCCGCGCATCTGGGCGTCATGGCATTGCCTTGGCGGCGGGGCCTGCTCCACCACCGAGCTGATGTACAGCGACAACGACGGAAGCTCTTGGAACACGACGAGCAACGTGTATCAACCCGTCAGCGCCGCTGCCACCGAACGCTACGGCATGGTGATGGGTTCGGACACCGCGCACCACGGCATCCTCCGTGTCCTCCGCACGGCAGTCCCTACCGACATGGTGGCAGAGGAGATCCTCGACGTCGAAGGTCCCGCGGGCGTCAACCCCTTCATGTTCGATCGTCAAAGCTGGAGGGACTCATCGACGGATACGGTGTACACCTGCTTCGTCGCGACAGGAAGCGGTCGCCCGGCGATCATCGCGGCGAGCGACGGTCAGCGCGCCGACGCGATCTATCGCCATGAAGTCGCGGGCGAGAAGCCCGACATAACTTTCTGCGGTATCACCGGCAACCGCACCCTCGTCGCGAGTGTGCTCAAGCCTTCGGCGAATAGGCTCGTCGCTCCCGAGCCTGTTCGCGGCGCCCTCTCCGTCCATGCGCTCAACGCCGGGCGCGTCTTAGGCGGCACGGCCGCCGACAGCAGCGTGTGCTTGGGGACTCAGTGTTCGGGACTTGGCGCAAGTAATCTTGTCGGTGGATTCGGCGCATCATCGACCATCTCCAGCACTACCGGCGCCCGGAACGTGATTTTGGGCTATGAGTCGGAGGTGTCGGCCTCGGACAACGTCCTGGTGGGGGCCAGCATTTCGGCGGGTTCGTCGTCGTCGAGCACTTACGTCGGCCAAGGGATCGTGACTACCGGGCACAGCCACGGTGTGTGCGTCGGTCGCCTGTGCGATCTGAGCGACAGCGGGACCCAGGGGACCGGAGTCGGTGTCAGCGCGGACGTCCGCACGTGGGGAACCTGCGTCGGCTATGACTGCGACGCAGGCCAGGAAGGCACGTGCATCGGCGCGTCGTGCAAGTCATCCGTTGCGGTGGTCGGCTGTACCGGAGTCGGTAGGAGTGTCGGCTGCTCCCACGCCAGCGCAGTAGCGCTCGGCGAGGACACCGTGACGGCGGCAGCCAACACAGTCGCCTACGGCACCGGCTCGAACGCGAGGGCGTTGATTCGTTCCGTGTGCTCCGACACCGCGAGCGCTTCCACTGTCGCTTTGGGCAATTGCGACGTGGTGACGTTCACCGGCACGACTCAGATTGACACGATCAACACGTGCAGCGCGGGGATGAAGGCTCGCCAGCTGACCGTCGTGTGCCACTCTGCGGACGCGACTCCTTTCGGAGATGGAACAGGGAATCTTCGTCTCGGCTCCGCATTCACATGCTCGGGAGACGACACGCTGTCCCTCATTTGCGACGGCACCAACTGGCTCGAAACGAGCCGGAGCGTCAATTGATGTTCGCCGCTCTCCTCGCCGCCTGCCTCTCGCCGCCGTTCTTCCCGGCGGTGTTCTCGCCGGACACGTGCGACCTCGCGGCGCAGGCGGAGGAGTGCCGGTGCTCGGAGTGCATGACGTGGCCCGCGATGGTCGCCACGTCCTACGAGATCACCCGGCGGACGGTCTCGACGGGATTCGAGATCCACGCGGGGACCGTGCACGAGCGCGTCTGGACCGACGACGACGGGATCGAGCGGCGCGCGCTCCCGCCGCTGTGGTGCTTCGCATGGGATTCGTCGTTCCCGCGAGAGGGAGTGCTCTACGAGTACCGGATGCGCGCCTGCAACGGTGCGTTCGGGTGCGCGGACGAGTGGAGCGATCCGGTCCGCTACCGGGCCGCACCCTACGACTGCATCGAGGGCGGTGTGTTCCGGCAGTGCCATCCCGGGGACCCGGTGAGGACGCCGTGAACTGGGCCGAGCGCCGCCGCGAGCTCGACGAGCGCCTCGGGACGCTCCCGGCGATCTCCGTGCTCTCGACGATCGAGCTTCACCGGCTCCACGGTGAGGACCTCGTGGAGACCGCGCGACGGCTGATGCTCCGCGAGGCGCTCGAGCGAACGAAGGGTCGCCAGGATCTCGCCGCGGAGATCCTCGGGACCTACCCCGTGAGGCTGGGTCGGTGGCTGCGGCACTACCGGGAGAGCCTGGAGCCCTCCCAAACGCGCGAGAAGAGAGGTGCGGCATGAAGGCTCTGCGATTCCTGGACTACCTGTGGCTGCTCGCCGTCACGATCGCGATGGAGGCCGGAGGCGAGAGCGACGACGGCAAGCGGTGCGTCGCGTTCGTCGTCGTGAACCGGGCCCGCGCATCCGGGGAATCGATCTCGGACGTGATCTTCAAGAAGTTCCAGTTCAGTTGCTGGAACACGGACGCGCCGACGCGGATGAACCTCGACACGATGGACGAGGGGACCTTCGCCGCGTCCTACGCCGCGGCCGTCTCCGCCTACTTCGGCTTGGTCTCCGATCCCACGGGTGGCGCGACCCACTACCTGAACGAGGAGCTCACGCGAAAGATCCGAGGCGACGGGACGCTCCCGAAGTGGTTCGACCCGGCGAGGGTGACCCGCCGCGTGGAACGGCACACGTTCCTCCGGCTCGCGTGAGGGACGGCGGGTCGAAGGTGAGTGCGAGGGGGTTTCCAACGACGCGCGACGCGAGAGAGCGACAAGCCCCGCGCCGCACGAACGGCCGACACGGAAGCGGCCGGAGGACCGAAGGATGGCGGATCCGGGAAACGGTGGGGCGCGCGATCGCGACTGGGAGCGCTGGCGGGGAGGCGTCGACAGCCGACTCGACACGATCCACGAAGACGTCCTCGGGCTGTCGGCATGGAGAACGGAACACGAACGGTGGGCGAACCAGGAAGTCGGTCGAATGAGGGATTACGTCGACGACGCCGACGACACTCTCCACAGCCGGATCACGCGCCTCGAGGTGAAGGTCGCGGCATTCGCCGCCGTCGGCGCGGCGGCCGGAGCCCTCGCCGCGCTGCTGATCGAGTGGTGGTTGGGCCGGATAGGAGGCTGAGATGGAACAGATCCTCGACCAGGTCGTCCCGCTTCTGATCCCGATCGTCCACTACGTGGCGGTCTGCCTCGTGCTGGCCGGCCTCGTCTGGGCCGGGACCGAAGGCCTCGGGGAGGCGTTTCCCTCGTGGCCCAAGGCGCGAACGAAGTTCGTCCTCGGGTTCGCGATCGGTGCGCTCGCGTACGGCGGCGGGTGGCTCCCGAGTCCCGAGGGGTACGTCCCCGAGGGGGCCCAGCGCGCCTACGGTTGGGCGTTCGCGGCGCTCACGGCCTGGCTCTGTTCCTGGGGCGTCGGCCGGATCCACGACCGCATGATCGCGCCGTGGCAGGCGAAGCGGAGAGGGCCGTGACCGCCCGGGTCCGCGATCTCTTCCAGCGGCACGCCCTCCGGATCTCGTGCGGGGCGATCGCCATCCTCGGCCTCGCGCTCTGGGCCCAGTCCTGCCGCCTCCGCAGCGCTGAGGCCGCTGGCCGGGAGGCGCGTGCGGCGGCCCAGGAGCTCGAGCTAACGGCGAAGGGCTGGGAGGCCGCCGCACGCGCGAGCCGGAAGGAACTCGAGGAGACCGTTCCCGGGCTCCGGGCGGAACTCGAAGCAGCCAAGCACGCGGGCGCGCCGCCGCTGCTGGCCACGCGGACGACCGCCTCCGCTCACTGGGACGTCGATCGCGAGACGCTCTGCCGTGAGAACTCCCCGGGGGCGGACGCGGTCTCGCCGCGATCCAGCCCTCCCGCGTCGACCGACACGGCCGCCCCCGGGGGGCCATCTTCGAGTGGGCTCGATGTCGACCTCGAGCTCGAGACCGCGGTCAACGCCGACGAACTCGGCCGGATCTACACCGTCACGAAGGCGTGGGGTGCCGGTCGGCTGTGGGGCTTCGAGCTTCCACGCCGGGAGTTCGCCGTCGCGAAGGAGACGACGACGAAGGTGGATCCGGAACTCCAGGACGCCCTGAACGCCTGGCGGGCGCCGAAGCCGCCGCGGTTTGCGTTCGCTCCTCGGCCGTTCCGGCAGTGGCGCGCGGGATGGAGCTGCGGGGCTGGAGCTGGAGTCGCCCACGATGGGAGAGCGGCAGCGATCGTCGGGTGCCTCTACGGCGCGCAGTTCTGACGATCGTGCGACGCCGAGCCGGGACTTTAGGGTCCACGGCGGGCTGAGGCTTTCGTTGCGCTAGGACTCCGGCTCCAAACTGAAAAGGTCCACTGAGAAGACCACGGCGCTTTCGTCCGTCGGCTCATGGCAGATCTTCGCACGGGGGAAGACGAGGACGATCCCACTCGCCATCTTGATGCGCACCTCGCCCCACACGCCGTCCGCCGGGGCCACGACCGAGACCACCTGAGACATGCCCGAATGGTACTTCAGATCGTCGCGACGGTACCGCCCTCTTTCAGATAGGCCCGTCTCGTAGGCACGCGCCCCGTCCCGCTACGATCGCGGCCCCTGCAGGGCACCGGGTCGTCCGGCCCGCCGATCGCCTTTCCTGGGCCGAATCCGGTGACCGCCCAGTGACCGAACGGCCCCCAAACGACCCCCTTTCGTCGAGCCGCCGCCGCGAAAAAGGCCGCAGTTTCGCCACTCCTGGAAACCGGCGAGACTTTGAAGACCGGGGGGGCCACCGGGCCCCGTGCGCTTCCTCCGTGTTTTCAGCTACTTACGCCGACCCCTCCGGACCGCTGGGGGGCGGTGACCATCCGGTGACTTCCCGCCGAGCGCGTCCCGGACGGCCCGGGCCCACGTCGCCGGGCGCTCCCGGTCGTACCGGCCGGTGACGGCGAGGTTCGTGTGGCCCATCGCGACCCGGACCTCGTCGGCGATCGCCCCGGCCCCGAGGGCCACGGTCGCGAAACGACGCCGCAATTCGTGGAATCGGGGTTCCCCGTGGGACCCGGCGGCCCAGGCCGGGCGGCAGATCCGCTCGAGCTGCTCTCGGGACCGGGCTCGGAGGAGCGGTCCCTCGGTCTCGGGAAGCCCTCGGAGGGCCCCTCGGAGGCGCGGCGTGAGGATCGGTACGGTCCGGATCTTCCCCCCCTTGCCGTGGACCCGGATCGTCCCGGCCCAGAGGTCGACGTCCCCGGCCTCGAGCGCGAGGATCTCGGCCCGCCTCAGCCCGGCGTCGGCGGCCAGGAGGAGGGCGGCGCGGGCGGCCCCCCGGGCGACGCGGAGCATCGCCCCGAGAGCGGCCTCGGAGACCGCCGGGCCGGGCTTCGATTCCCGCAGCGAGGGCCGGGGGATCCGGCAGGGGAGGGCGGGGATCAGCTCGTGATCGAGCGCCCAGGTGTGGATCTGCGACAGCCGGTCGAGCCGGTGGCGGATCGTCGACGCCGCGAGCCCCTCGGCGCGCATCGCGTTGATCCACCGCTCGACGTCGCCGCGGCGGGTCTCCGACACCTGCCGCCCCTGCCAGTACAGGGCGACGCGCTTCATCTCGGAGTGGTAGGAGCGGATCGTGCGCGCCGTGTGCCCCGCGGCGTCGTAGGACTCGAGGAGCTTCGGCACCAGCTCGTCATAGGTCGGATCGGGGCCGTAGCCGGGGAGCCCGACGCGGCCGAGCGCCTTCCGCCGCTGCAGCTCCCGGAGCGCCTCGTCGGCCAGCTTCCGCTTCGGGAACGAGAGCCGGATCCGCTCGGGGCCGAGCCGGATGTCCACCTCGAAGCCGCCTTGACGTGGGCGGATCACGCCCCAGCCGCGGGTCATTCGATGAGGTGCTCGCCCGGGGCTTCTTCGTGCGGCAGCGCGCGCCAAATCACGATCGCCCTGTCGCCGGACCCTCCTCCGAACCCCGTGAAGACGGTGCGACTCTGCTTCACCATCTCGATCTCGAGTCCGCACTGATCGTCGCGCCACAGTGCTCGGCTTTCGAATTTGATCGAACCGCCGAACGGGCTGTAGTTCGCCTTCACCTGCGGGATCGCCTCACCGATCGACGGGTCGCCGTACTTGTGCGTGAGCGCCTCGTAGAGTCGTAGGATCTGCTCGCCGTCGTACTCCCGTGCGATCTCTACAACCCGGCCGTCGATTCGACCGACGTACTCGCTGAAGGCGTCTTCCTTCCTGATGCGGACGTTCTCGCCCGCCAATCGCTTGATCCTCGGCGATCTGTAGGGGTAGCCCTTCGGGGGTTCGAGGGAACCGCCGATCCGTAACCCCCCGACGGCGCACTGCTCCCCGACCTCCCTGATCTCGTGAGACTCGACCGGCTGCTCGGGGGCGGAGTCGGCGATGGGAACGAAGAGAATCGCAGCGAATAGGAACATCTTGCCTCTACCTCCGACTCGCGGTATACACCCGCCACCAGGTTCGCGCCGCCGATTCGGGCCGGCGGCGGGCCGTCGGTTCTGGGCACGGGGCCGACGCGACCGATCCCCAGGGTTTGAGCATGAGCGGCACGATTATCCTTTTCCCGAGTCCCGAGTCCTGCCTTCGGCCGAACTTCGAGCGCGCCCCCTGCCCGGCCTGCCCTCTGCTTGGGCGGTGCGAGGTGCTGTGCCGAGAGGCTCGGGAAGCGGTATTCGGTCGAGAGGGATTTTCCTGGAGCGAAGGCCCTCGGCGACGCGGTAGACGTGCATCCGAACGTCCGCCGGCAGGGAAATCCACCATTTCCCGGCAATCTCCTCCGGCGATGGATCTCGGCGGTGACCGGCCCCGCTGAGCTGATCCCTGGCGGCGCGCTCCAAGATCGGGCGGGCCCACCCGGATAGGTCGCGATCGTCGCTCCCCGCTGCATCTTCTAGCAGCGACTTGAGTTCCTGCGGCATCCGAATGCCCGCCTGAACATCCTTCTTCTTTCGTTCCTGCGGCACCCCCGAAGGGTGCTCCGCGGGCGCTAAACACTCAACGAAAAAAGTGCTTGACACCGCTAAACGCTCACCCTATCTTTCGTTTCGCCATGCGAAACACTTCGAAGCCCCGCAGCGATCAGATCGGGATTCGGTTGGCCCCCGACGAGCGCCAACTCGTAGAGGCCGCCGCGAGGAAGGATCAGCGGAACATTTCCGACTGGGCCCGCCTCGCGCTCCTCCGCGCCGCCCGCCGCCTTCTCCGCAAAGCCGCCTGACCATGACGAAAACGGTACGCGGTCAAGGCGGGGACGAACAGGCGAAGAGAGTCGCCGGTCTGTCGCCTTCCCCCAACGCCGGGGCGGGGGGAAGCGACGTGCTTTCGCCTTCCCTCGTCGGCGAGATCGGAGCAGCTCTCGACCGGGCGGTCCGGGCCCATAAGGCCGAGGAAATCGCGAGGGCGCTCGACGGCGGGAACGGTCTCAACCGGGCGACCTTCTACAAGATGGTCGGGAGGCCCCGCCGGTTCTACGCCGGCGACCTCCTCGCCCTCGCCGACTTCGACCCCGACCCCGAGTTCCTCGCCAGGTTCGCCGGGCTGTTGATGGCCTACGCGAGCCACAAGGCGCTCGTCCGACAGGCCCAGGGACGCGCGGTGATGGTCTTCGCAGAGTACGCGCCGGGGAGATACGGGCGATGACCGCGCTCGTGAAGTCGGAGCGTGCCGAACTCGCTCGGCTCGAAGGACTGATCGAGCGAGGGATGACGACCTTCGTCGAGGTCGGGAACGCTCTCCGCGAGATCCGAGACGCACGCCTCTACCGCGCGAGCCACGCGACCTTCGAAGCGTATTGCCGGGAGCGGTGGGAGTGGTCGAAGGCGTACTCCAACCGAATCATCGCATCCGCGGCCGCCGTCGAGGCTTTGGCGCCCATGGGCGTCACTCCGACCTCCGAGCGCCAAGTCCGCCCCCTCGTGAACCTGGAGCCGGATCAGCAGCGGAAGGTGTGGGCGCTCGCCGTGAAGACCGCGCCCGAGGGGAAGGTCACAGCGAAGCACGTCGAGAGCGTCGCGCGGAAAGCGACAGGGCGGAAACCGAAGTCGGAGAGACCGGCGCTCGCCAGCGGCGGGAAAGGTGTCAAGGGTATGGCGTCGGAGTCAGGAGAACCAAAGGCGATTCGGTTGAGCGTGAACCGTCTTTTCCGGGCCTGCATGGAGGCGGACATCCACCGAGCTTCGGGAGCAATCGAGCGGAACCGCGCTGTGCTGGATACCGCCGCGCTCTCCGCTCATTTAGAGCAAGTCGCCGTCACCGCCGCAAGGCTCAAGGCTGCAATGGAGGGAAGGGAATGGAAGCAGAGCGCTTGAAGAAGCTCGGTTATCCGGAGCCACCGAAGGTCGTTGCCGTGACTCCTGACATCGCGACGAAGTGGCTGGAAGGGAACACCCACAACCGTGGGATCGATCAGAAAACCGTCGAAAAGTACGCGCGCGACATGAAGCGCAAGTTGTGGGTCATCACTCACCAGGGGATCGCCTTCGACACGGTCGGGACTCTCGTCGATGGGCAGCACCGGCTCTGGGCGGTCATCGAGTCGGGCGAGACCGTTCCGATGCTGGTACACCACGGCCTACCGATCGAAACCCAGGTCGTGATCGACACGCACCACGCCCGCAACCTGCGCGATCGACTGATCCTGACGGATAACTTCGGCGATGTGACGCATGCCGAGGTTGGCGTTTTGCGCCGCCTCCTCAAGGGCATCGGCAATTGGCATTCACTCACGCCACAAGAGGAACAGGAGGCGTTCAAGAAGCACGAGAAGGCGATCCGTTTCGCCGTCTCGGCCTTCCCGGGGCGGCGCACAGGGATCACGACCTCGCCGGTCTACGCCGTAATCGCGCGAGCCTTCTACTCCCAGGACGCTGAGGCACTCAAGCGATTCTGCTACGTCGTGTTCTCCGGTCAGTTCTCAGCCGCCAAGGAAAAGGTGGCTGTCCTACTTCGCGACGCCCTGATCTCCAGGGATTCCAACGGACGTTCGATCAAGACCGATGTGGCGTACCTGAAAACGTCGAATGCCCTCCGAGCGTTCCTGGACGGGAAGACGCTCGAGCGGCTCTACCCGGCCTCGGAAGAACAGTTCGCTCTTCCTGGAGAGAAGGCGCGAGTCAAGCGATTCACGGCAAAGACTCCGAAGCGCTACGATCAAATCGACAAGGTGATGGCGTTCATGCGTGAGAACACGCACGCGACTGCCCAAGACGTCGCGCGGGCCATCAAGCGGAACGCGACCCAAGCCAAAGCGATCCTCGACGAGTGCGCGCGTCTCGGATGGCTTCATGTGACGCCTGGCACCAAGTCGAAACAGAATCCGACACGTTACTCGCTCGTTCTCAAGGGCTGACCATGACGTCCCCCTCCGCCCTCACCGTCCGCGAGGTCGCGACCGAGGTGCGCCGGTCTACGTGCACGGTGCGGGACTGGATCGCTCGGGGCTACCTGCCCGCGATGCAGTTCAACGGGGGTCCGTTCGTGGTGATGCGCGAGGACCTGGACGAGTTCCTGCGTCGTCATCTGCGGGACACGCGGCGGCGTTCGGTGCTGCGTCGGGAGAAGGCGGCCCCGGCGAGGTTTCCGAGGGAGGTGGGACGGTGAGGCTCAACCGCTGTCCCCGCTGCAAGTACGTCGCCCCGATCCGAGGGAAATGCCCGCACTGCACGAACACGCAGAAGTGCTTCAAGTGCGGGACGCCGATTCGCTTCACGGACGGCCGCGTCGAGGCCCGCCGCATCGGTTGGGAGTTCCTACCGATCGATCGCGCGAAGCACATCGAGCCGGTCGTCTACCTGCATCTCTCGTGCGCGAGCGCGGGGTGCGACACCGCGATTCGAGAGGGCGAAGGGGTGGAGGTGGGCCGATGACCCGCCGACGTCGTCTCCCAACCGAAGGCGACTCCCTCGCCGCGAAG
>CAZPJJ010000080.1:0-12668 GCA_964586535.1 uncultured Acidobacteriota bacterium
CGGTGAAGTCCGCCTGCTCGGGACTCATGTAGGTCGGCGTGCCCACGAAGCTGCCGAGCCGCGTCACGCGCGTCGTGTCGGTGAGCGGCGCCGCGAGCGACTTCGCGATGCCGAAGTCGATCACCTTCGCCACGGACTCGCCGTCCTCGACGGCGACGAGGACGTTGCTCGGCTTGATGTCGCGGTGGATGACGGCCTTCGCGTGCGCGTGCTGGACGGCGGCGCAGACGTCGAGGAAGAGCCCCAGGCGCTCGTCGATCGAGAGCCGGTGCAGATCGCAGTAATGGAGGAGCGGTACGCCCCGCACGAGTTCCATGACGAAGTAGGGGCGGTGGTCGGGCGTCAGCCCACCATCGAGGATGCGCGCGACGTTGCGGTGATCCATGAGCGCGAGCGCCTGGCGTTCGCCCTCGAAGCGCGCGAGCACTTCGCGCGAATCCATGCCCGGCTTGATGAGTTTGACGGCGACTTCGCGGCGCACCGGCTCGGATTGGGACGCCCGCCAGACCTCGCCGAATCCCCCCTCGCCGAGCCGCTCGATCAGCCGGTAGCGGCCGATCTGCGCGCCGGCGGCGGCGCTGACGTCGGGCGCGCGCGCGGTTTCCACCTCGCTGCGGCACGACTCGGTCGGCTTGTGGTCGGGGTCCGGCGTCATGACGCCCCCCGCGCCCGGCGGACCGTCCTCACGAACACTGCGGTCGGTCTCAGAGCGGCGCCGGAGCACACCGATTATCGCGCCGCTGCCGCTGCTGGTGTGAGTCAAAACGAGATCTTCCGGCGTCCCTCCTCTCGAACCCCGCCGCCTTTCCGCGGCGGGGGGGGAGGTGCGCATGCCGATGCGATCGCTCGCGCGTCCGTTGGTCTTGTGTTGCGCGGCTTGCATGCTGCCGATCGCCTTCGCGCAGCAGAGCGTCAACTATTCCATCACCGACTCGACGCTCGACGCTGGCGGATCGCCACGGGACGGCACCGTGCTCGCGTCAGCGAGTTACCAGGTGACCCTCTCGAGTCTCGGCAACTTCGCGGCGCGCCGCGGCCTGCAGAGCGCCTCGAACTTCCTCGACGGCGGCTTCGTCAGCGGCTACGTCCCTCCGGGCGAGGTGCACGGCGTCTCGTGGCCCGATCGCGAGACGATGGAGTGGAGCGCGCACTCCGCCGCCGGCGACTAAGACGTCTACCGCGATTCCCTCGCCGCCCTCGTGGGGGGCGGCTACGGCGACTGCCACACCCACGACATCTCCTCGACCAGCGTCTACGACCCGGAGCTCCCCGCCGCGGGCTCGGGATTCTTCTATCTGGTCTCGGTCGAAAACCGCCTCGACGAAGAAGGCACGCTTGGCACGAGCAGCTCCGGCGACGAGCGCTTGCCCGCGACGGCCTGTCCACGAGTACCCATCGAGGATCAGGGGGAATAGCGATGAAACGAACGAACGTGATCTTCTGGCTGATCGCCATGCTCGGCACGGCTGTCGCCCTCGCGCAGGCCCTGCCACCCGAGATGATCCACTATCAAGGTGTCCTGCGCGATGCGAACGGCAATCCGCGTGAGGGCGGCTTCGACATGGTCTTTCGACTCTGGAGCGCCGAGACGGGAGGCGACGAGATCCTCGTCGATCGTCACTTCTCTGTCGACGGAAACGAAGTCACCGTCAGCGGCGGTCTCTTCGACGCGACGATCGGCTCGGGCCAGGTGCTCGACGGAGCCGGTCCAGGCACCTACACGCTGCTCTCCGACGTCTTCTACTACTACGGCGCGATCTGGCTCGAAATACAGATCGAGTCCGAGACGCTGTCTCCGCGTGTGAGCTTGTCCTCGGCGGGCTACGCGTACAACGCGGCCTACGCCACGGAGGCAGCCTTCGCGACCGACGCGACCAATGCATCGAACGCTCTTCAACTGGGAGGCAAGAGCGCCTTTGAGTTCCTCGACGTCTCCACGACGCCCCAGTCGAAGTCTGGACAACTGACGATCACCAGCGCGACGGGATATAGGCTCCGGGGTTTCGGGCCGAGTGGTGGCGGATACTTCGAGGACACCAACGGCAGCGGCTACGCGTTCGTCGGACACGGGAACTACGGCATCTCGGCGTACGGCAGCTTCGTGGGCGGATACTTCCAGGACACCGACAGCAGTGGCTACGCGCACGTCGGGTACGGAGACTACGGCATCGCCGCGAAGGGCACCTACACGGGCGGATACTTCAAGGACAGCAACAATAGCGGCCGAGCTTACGCTGGCTACGCCGATTTCGGGATCCAGGGCTTCGGCGATACCTCGAGAGGCTACTTCAGCGACACCGCAGGAGGAGCATATGCCTACGTTGGATACAACTCCTACAAGACTACGGGCAACGGCACCGTCTCCTTCGTCCAGAACCACCCCGAGGACGCAGCGCGCGTCATCTACTATCACGCTCCCGAGTCCTCCGAGGTCGCGGTCTACACGCGCGGGCGTGCACGGCTGGAAGGCGGTGTGGCGCGCATCGCTTTGGACGAGACGTTCTGCTGGGTCACGAATCCCGATCTGGGCCTGACCGCACACCTCACACCGCGGAGCCCCGCGCCCGATCTCCATGTCGTCTCGGTATCGACGACCGAGCTCGTCGTCGCCGGGTCGGGCGACGTCGAGTTCGACTACATGGCCTGGGGCCTGCGCATCGGCTTCGAAGAACTGCCACCGGTGCAGGTCAAGGAGTACGAGTCGGCGATTCCCTCGATGAAGGATCACGAGGACCTCTACGCCGCCGACGCGACTCTGCGCGGATACAACGCGCTCTCGCGCTTCCGTAAGGACGAAGCGCGTCTCGCGGGCGTCGACGAGAGCGCAATCGATCTTTCGCGCGCTCAGGCGCTCGTCGCGAAGATCGGCATCGGTATTCCCGTGACGCTTCCTTCGGAAGAAGTGCCGGCGCGTCCCCCCGACCCCGCGGCGGTCACCGTCCCGGGCATTCGCCGTGACGCGCCATCCGGCGCCGTGATCGCGCCCGTCTCGCCTCGAGCGAGCGATCTCGCCGGCGAAGCAAACACCGACGACACGCTGGACGTCACGGTCACCTGGCTTCCGATTCGCGAGGCGGTGGACGAAGGTGACGTGCTCGCTCTCGATCCGGATGCGCCCGGCTTCCTGCGGCGCGCGGCGGCGATCGCCGATCCCGCCGTCATCGGAATCGCGATCGGCCCCTCGCGCGAGCGCGCGATGGGCGGCTTCGAGGCGCCGATGGCCGATCTGCGCTACGCGATCGTAAAGGCCGACGCGGGCTACGGCGCGATCCGCGCGGGCGACCTGCTCACGACGTCGCCCACACCGGGCCACGCGCAGTTGGCCCTGGACGCGCTGCCGGGAACGATCGTCGGGAAGGCCCTCGAGCCGCTCGACACCGGCACGGGCGTGATCAAGGTGCTCGTGATGCTGCGCTGATCCGCTCTCTTCTCGTCACGAGCGAGCGGAAGACTCAGTGCAGCGAGAGACGCGGCGCGGGGACGTGCGGCCCCCGCGCCGCGGTTCTCGTCGGGGCTACTTGTTCTTGTCGCTCTTCTCGCCGAGCGCCTCGAGGTGCTTCTGGAAGGCGGGCAAGAGCGGGTCCTTGTTCCTCTCGGCGAGTGCGACGGCCTTCTCGACGAGCGCGCGCGCTTCGTCCCTCTTGCCAGCGGCCTCGAGGGCCTCCGCGAGGCTGTCCCAGACGTTGGCGGATTTCGGGTAGAGCTCGGCGTTCATCTCGAAGATCTCGATGGCTTCGGGCAGGCGCTTCTCGCGCAGGCGCCCGTAGCCCGCGAGGTTGACCATCACCTCGGGCGGCTGCACCTCGTGGCCGACGCGCTTGGAAAGCTTCGCGTAGTGCTCGCGAATCTCGCGCGCGGTCTCACGCGGCAGTCCCGTGTCGAGATCGCGCTGCAGCATCCAGTCCGCGAAGAGGGCGCGCAGTCCGTCGTGGACGGCGGCGAGCACGAGCGTCGAGTGATCGTCCTGAGGGTACTGCTTGGCCGCGCCGACGAAGCCCTCGGCCTTGCTGGCACTCATCACGCGCTCGAGTTCGGCGAAGCCGGGCGCGAGCGGGGGCTCGTGGCCCATCGCGACGAAGAGCGCGTGGTTCGCCTCTTTCCTGGCGGCGAAGAAGGGCCGCGCGCGGTCCATGACCCAGTCGCCTTCCCAGTTCATCGTCGGGCTGACGGCGATGAGCGCCTGGAACGCGTCGGGGTGCGACGTGAGCAGCGTCATCGCGAAGAGCCCGCCGAACGAGTGGCCCATGAAGGCGCGGTAGTTCGTCACGCGGTAGTTCTTCTCGACCCACGGGAAGAGCTCGCGTGTGATGAACGCCGTGAACTTCGCCGCGCCGCCGCCGCGCGGCACCTCGAACTTCTTCGCGCCGTCCGCGATGTAGCCGCGCGTGGGCGTGAGGTCGCGGTCTCGCACGGTGTTCTCGATGCCGACGACGATGAAGGGCGGGATCAGCCCGCGCATCGCGAGGAAGTCCGCCGTCGCCGAGACATGCGCGAAGTGGGCTTCGGCGTCGGTGATGTAGAGCGTGAGGTAGCTCCGCGCGGTGTCGTCGTAGCCGGGCGGCAGATGGACGCGGACCGAGCGCGCCTCGCCGAGGATCTCGGATTGCATCGTGTAGCGCCTGCCGATCGAGATCTCCTGTTGGGCGAAGAGCGCGCCGCTCTGAGCCACGCCCAGGACGACGAGCGCCGCGACGATGCGGACAAAGGGACCAGCGATCGCTTTCATCGTGTGCCTCCACGCGCCTTGCCGGCACCGTGAAAGCTGCTCCCAAAGCGCTCCGCGGAGGGCATTCGCCCGGGCCGAAGGTGCGCGAGCGGCGCTCTCCGCGCGGCGAGCGGATTCGCGCGGGGTATGCCCGGACTCAGAGTAGCGGCGCGAAGAGTGCGTCGAGATCGTCGGCGTCGAGACTCGCGGCGTTCACGGCGCCCTCGCCGACGATGCCCGCGACGAGCGCGCGCTTGCGCTCCTGGAGCTCGAGGATCTTCTCCTCGACGGTGCCGCTGGTGAGCAGCCGGTAGACGAACACGGGGCGGTCTTGGCCGATGCGATGGGCGCGGTCGGTGGCCTGATCTTCGGCGGCGGGATTCCACCACGGGTCGTAGTGGATGACGGTGTCGGCGGCGGTGAGATTCAAGCCGACGCCGCCGGCCTTGAGGCTGATCAGGAAGAGCGGCGCCTGGCCGTTCTGAAACGCGTCGACGACGGCATCGCGGTCTTTGGTCTGACCGGTGAGCGTGACGTAGCGGATCTTGCGCGCGTCGAGCTCGCGAGCGATCAGTTCGAGCATGCTCGTGAACTGCGAGAACAGAAGCACGCGCCGCCCGTCGGCGAGCAGGTCGGGAAGCATCTCCATGAGCAGCTCGAGCTTGACGGAGCCGTCGACGCGGCGCGCGGCGTCGAGCTTGACGAGGCGCGGATCGCAGCACGCCTGACGCAGTTTCAAGAGCGCCTCGAGGATGAGGATCTGGCTGCGCTCGAGGCCGCGGCGGCGCACGGCTTCCTGGACGCGCGCGTGCATGGCAAGGCGCAGCGTCTCGTAGAGGTCGCGTTGGGCGCCCGTGAGTTCGACGGTGCGCGCGATCTCGGTCTTGGGCGGCAGCTCGCGCGCGACCTGGTCCTTGGTGCGGCGCAGGATCAAGGGCCCGACGCGGCGCGCGAGTTCGAGGCGGCGCCCCTCGTCGTGCTTGCGCTCGATCGGCCCGCGGAAGACGCGCGAGAACGTGGATTGCGATCCGAGAAAGCCCGGGTTCACGAACTCGAAGAGCGAGAAGAGCTCGCCGAGGTTGTTCTCGATGGGCGTGCCCGTGAGGCAGAGCCTGTGCCTCGCGCCGATGCCGCGCGCGATGCCCGCCGCCTTGGCGCGGAAGTTCTTGATGCGCTGCGCCTCGTCGAGAATGACGTAGTGGAAGGGCTGCGAGAGCAGCGCGTCGCCGTCTCGAGGCAAGAGCGCGTAGCTCGTGATCGCGAGATCGACGTCGTCGAGGCGTGCGAGCGCGGCGTCGCGATCCGGTCCGTGCAGGACCGAAACGCGCAGGTCGGGAGCGAAGCGCGCGGCCTCGCGGCGCCAGTTGCCGACGACCGACGTGGGCGCGACGACGAGCGAGGGGAGATCGGCGCGCCCCTCGCGTTTCTCGCGCAGCAAGAGCGCGAGCGCCTGGATCGTCTTCCCGAGGCCCATGTCGTCGGCGAGCACGCCGCCGAGACCGGAGTCACGAAGCATCTCCATCCACGCAAGGCCGGCGCGCTGGTAGTCGCGCAGCGTGGCGCAGAGTCCTTCGGGAGGCACGCCGGGCTCGACGGTTCGCATGCGCGCGAGGGTCTGGCGCATGCGCAGGAGTTCGTCGCTGCCTTCCCACGTCCAGCCGGCGTCGGCGAGCGTGCTCACCGCGGTGGCGCTGCCGCGGGAGACGCGCACGCGTCCTTCCGCGTCGATGGCGCGCGGGTCGAAGAGTTCGACGAGCGCACTCAGGATCTCGCGCATGCGCGTCGCGGGGATCACGGCCTTGCGCCCGTCGGGCAAGGGGACGAGCCAAGGCGGATCGTCGTCCTGGATCCCCTCGATCGAGAAACCCTCGGGCCACTCGCGCAGGAGCGTACCGACGGCGGGAAGCAGATTGACGCGCTCGCCGTCGATCTCGATGCCGAGCGAGATGTCGAACCAGCCGCTGACGAGCGGCGCCGCGCGGTCGCCGCGGGGGCGATCCTTGCCGACTCCGGCGAAAAAGAACTCGGGCGAGCGGTAGTTGTGTCGGAAGTTGGGATCGAAGTCGATCTGCCAACCCTCTTTTTCCAGCTCTGGGAGGGTCTTCAGCACGAAATCCGACCAGGGACTCGCCGGCGGCTGCCACGGATGGCCGCGATGCGCGGCGACCATCTCGGCGGTGCCGGGCAGCGCGAGCGCGCCCAGACGGCGCATCTCGCGGCCGGGTTCGGACCACGTGGGAACGTCGGCGACCATCGTCGCCTCGACGAAGCCGAGCTGTCGCAGCCGCTCGAACGCGCGCGTCTCGAACTCGTCGTCGCGGGTGATGCGCCGCACGACGCCTCCCGCGCGCACCGCGACGCGGCGGCGCGGATCGTTGGCGGCGACGCGGGTCGTCGCGTAGTCGAACTCGAGGCGCGCGAGGTCGATCGCCTCGTCGCTGCCGAGGCGCCCGGCGGCCCAGCTCTTGAAGTTCATCGTCAGCAGGCGCAGGCAGGGCCAGGGATGGACGTCGCGCGCTTCCTCGACCTCGACGGCGAGCGGCAGCGGCAGTCCGACCTCGGCGAACTTGTCGAGCAGTCCCTCGCGGACGCGCTCGGCGTCCTCGGGGGGAAGCGCTGGCGCATCGAGGACGCGCGCGGCGATCGCCGGAGGCACCTCGGTGCGCAGGGCTCCCACGAGTCCGCGCCCGACATCGACATAAAAAGGCGGCTCGCTCGGCAGGAACTCGAAGGGCATGTCGCCGGCGACGATCCGCAGGCGCTGCAGGCCATCCTCGTCGAGCTCCCAGAAAATCTCGGCCTCGCGCGGATCGCCGGGACGCAGCGCCGGCCCTTCGAGGCTGCGCCAATGCGAACGGCCCGTCTCGAGCAGCGTGGGCAGGAGCGCACCCGCGAAGCTGGGATCGAGGTGATGCGCGCCGCCCGGCACCTTCGTGCCCAGCGCGAGAAGCTGCGCGAGCACGCGCCGGTCGAGCACCGTGACGTAGCGGCCCGCGAGCCTCCGCGTGACGAGGCTCGCGTCGTAGGGCTGCTCACCCGAGTAGCCGCCCTTCTTCAGACGGTAGGCCGACACGACGCGCAGTGCGACGATCCTGCCCTCGGCGGTGGGCAGGGAGTCGAGCACGTAAGCCAGGCAGCGGCGGGACTCGAGGTCGGATGAGTCGGCTTGGCCCTCGTCGGGCGTCGTCCGCGAGACGCGATCGATCCAGCGCGTCATGGCGTCGGTGGCATCCGCCGGGGTTCCCGAGTCGAGCGGCTTCTTGCGCTTGCGGAGCCGGTTGGACGAGAGCACCTCGAGCAGCGTGGCGACGACGTGCTTGCAATTGAAGCCCTGCGGACAGGCGCAAACCCCATGGAACTCGGGTCCGTCGTCGCCCGCGAAGATGTCGATCGCGACGGTGTAAGGCCGGATGCGCGTGCCCGAGACCTCGGCCTCGATGTGCGTGCCGTCGGCCTCGACGCCCCGCAACTTCACACGGCGCTCGAGATGGTAGTCCTCCGCGCGGTCCACAAAGGCCGCGGGGAAGGACCGCTCGACATCCGCTCTCGTGAAATGGCGGGCCATGGCGTTTTCCTGGTTCGGGACCTTCGAGTCTTGCCGGGGGTGACGAAAGGCGCAAGGCACGATCTGTGTCGTTCGGGTGAACTGTCGCGAACGCGGGATGACGCTCCTCCACTTCGAAGCCAATCGGCGCTCACCGAGGAAACGCCTAGGAAATAGGTGCAACAAAGGTGAAAAATCTTTGACTGATCCCTGACAAACCCGAACGAGTGCGGTACTTCATTGCTAAACTACCGCCGGGTTGGTTCAGTTGGTCGAGTCCGCCACGGGGGTTTTCAAGGATGTCCGCCAAAGCTCGAAGTCGACGGCGACCAGCCGCCAGAGCCCGTGGCCCACACGAGCATCCCTTCCAATTCCAAACCTCCCCCCCAGCCATCGTGACCCGGTCCTTCCCGGAGGATAGTGGCGCGGGCCGTTCGGCGAACTACATTCGGTTTGGGTTGGAAAAACGGCTGAACGGAAGATGAAGACTTTTCTGGCCGTTCTCGGAATCGCCCTCCTGCTCTCCGTTGCCATGACCCCCTGGCTGATCGCCCTCGCGAGACGGCATCGGCTCGTGGACGAGCCTGGAGCGCGGAAGGTTCACCGGCACTCGATCCCGCGGATCGGGGGCATCGCGATCGTCGTGCCCACCGTCCTCGCGACCGTGCCCGTACTCTTGCTGAACAACGGCGTCGGTCACGAGTTCCGCGCGATCCAATGGCAGGTGATCGCCTACCTCGTCGCCGGACTCGCCGTCTTCGCGATGGGGCTCGCCGACGACCTGCGTGGCCTGCGCGCGCGCACCAAGTTCCTCGTCCAGATCGTCGCGGGCTGCGCCGTCTACTTCTCGGGGACGCGCATCGACCACATCGCCTTCTTCGAGTTCGGCACGATCGACCTGGGCGTGTTGGCTTTCCCGCTGACGGTCGTCTGGATCGTCGGCGTCACGAACGCCGTCAACCTCATCGACGGCCTCGACGGTCTCGCCGGCGGCATCGCGGCGATCACGTGCGGGGTGCTGGCGATGTTCGCCCTCGTGCAGGGCGATCTCGTGATGTCGGTGCTCATGCTCGGCCTGCTGGGCAGCCTGATCGGCTTCCTTTTCTTCAATTTCAATCCCGCGCGCATCTTCATGGGCGATTCGGGCAGCCAATACCTGGGTTTCTCCCTCGCCGCTGCGAGCGTGCTCACGTACAACAAGGCCTCGACCGCCGTGGCGCTAGCACTTCCCGTGCTCGCACTCGGCGTACCGATCTTCGACACGCTGCTATCGATGCTGAGGCGCTTCCTCGGCCGCCGCTCGCTCTTCGCTCCCGACCGCGGGCACATCCACCATCGCCTGCTGGATCTCGGCCTCGGCCATCGCGGCGTGGTGCTGCTGATCTACCTCGTAACGACGGCCGCCGCGGCCTTCGGCGTCGTGATGACGATCTGGCGCGATGCGCGCACGCTCTCGGTGTTCGTCGTCGGGCTGCTCTTCCTCGTCGCGGTGTTTCGCGCGTGCGGCGTCTTCCGCGTGCGCGGCAGCTTCGCCAAGCTCGCGCAGAACCGCGAGATCCTGCGCCGCGAGCGCGAAGCCCGCGCGGGCTTCGAGAACGCCCTCAACGAGATCGTCGAGGCGCGCTCGTTCACCGACTGGTGGTCGGCCGTCTGCCGCGCCGGCGACACGCTCGAGTTCTCGTCGCTGCGGCTGCTCTGGGTCGACCGCGGCGGCCTGCCGTGCAATGCCGAGTGGTCGAAACCGCGCGAATCGTCGCGGGCCACGGGACTCACGGTCGAGATCCCCATCAAGGATCGCCGCGAGGGTCAGACGATGCGCTTGGTAGCGACGGTCCAGGCGAACGGCTCGCTCGAGGAAGCGGGACGGCGCGTCTCGCTGCTCGCGCGCCTGCTCGACGAAGGGCCGACGTTCCAGGTCGGCGCGCCGGCGCGGGCCAACGAATCGACGGAGGCGCAGGAAGCCGCGCACACCGGCGAGATCATCCTGCCGCCGGCCTGGATCACGACGACGGCCACCGCCGCCCGCGACTTGGTTCACTGACCTCCGTCGGCGAGGACGCGAGCTCCGGCGCTACGCGCGGATCGCGTCCACGGGCGAATCGCCCGCCAGGACGCGGCTCACGAATGCCGCGAGTGCCGCCACGAGCGCATCGTCGGTCTCATGACTCCGCCGGTCGAAAACGAACCAGTGCCCGTCGATCTGCGCCGAGGCCTCGTCGACGTAGGCATAGATCTCGACGAGCCCGCATGGCGCGCGAAAGAGCGATCGCACGTAATGGCTGCGCTCGTTGACGGCGCCCGCGGCTTCGCGGTAGTCGAGCTCGTCGTGGTGGGCGTGCCCGCCTGCGGCGGCGAGGACGCGATCGACAGCGTCGCGGCAGGCTTGCTGAAAGTCATTCATGCGCTTCCTCGGCGACTCTCGAAGGCTCCTCGAACGGTACACGGAATCTCAGCCATAATCACGGCGTGAGTGCGCGCCGGCCCTGGGGATGGGCCGGCGCAGGAGAATCCCATGCATCGCGGCCGATCCTTCCGCGCCCTTGCCGTCATCGTGGCGGCGGCGCTCGCGGCTTCCTGCGCGACGACGCGCCTACCTCCCATTTCGGCATCGGGTGCCTCTTTCGAGCCGGAAAGGGACGAGCTGCGCCTGTGGAGTGACGCCCGGGAGCAAGAGCGCCAGCTTCGCGAGAAGATCACGGTCTACGAGGATCCCCTCCTCGGGGACTATCTCGATGACATCGTCTCCCACCTCGACACGCCGGGAATGCGCGATAACCCGCAGCTCCGCTACAACGTGAGCATCATCGACGAGCCGACGCTCAACGCGTTCGCCTTCCCGCACGGCGCGCTTTACGTGCACACAGGGCTGCTGGCGCAGCTCGAGAACGAAGACCAGCTCGCGATGGTGCTCGCGCACGAGATGTCGCACGTCGAGAACCGCCACATGCTGCGCCTGCAGCGCCAGGCGCGAAATCGCCAGATCGCCTACGTCGGCGCGGCGATCGGGCTCGCGATCGTACTCGGCACGATGGAAGGCCGCGCGCTCGACGACGGCCACTGGGGGCGCGCCGCGGCGATCGACGTACTCGGCAACGTCGTCGTCGGGCTGGGTCTGGGCCTCGTCTTCCTCGCCTCGATCAACGGCTACGGCCGCGACCTCGAAGCCGAAGCCGACGCCGAGGGCTTCGAGAAGATGCGCCGCGCCGGCTACGACGTGGAGGAAGGCGGCAAGGTCTACGAAATCCTCATGGAGGACGCGCCTCCCGAAACCTCGCGCGCCCAGCAGTATTTCTTCTCGACGCACCCTGCCCTCGCGGATCGCGTCGCGTCGACGACCGAGTATCTCGCCTCCGCTCCGCCGGCCGGGGGCGCCGCGTCGCCCGCGGATCCGGCGCGCTTCGCCAAGCGGATCCGCCCGGTTCTCCGCCACCACGTCGAAGGCCTCGTCGCCGCCGGCGAGATCGCCCGCGCCGAGCGCGGTCTCGAGCGCCTGCTCGATCTCGACCCGGACGACCCGGCGACGCTGCTCACCTTCGGGCGCGTCCGGGTCGAACTCGCGAAGCAGGAACGCGACGAAGCGAAAGCCCGGGCGATGCGCGATGAAGCGCGCGCGGCTTTCGCGCAGGCGCTCGAGGGCGGGCTGGAGGAGGCCGACGCCCGCTACGAGTTGGGCTTGCTCGCCTACCGCGAGAACGATTTCCGCGGGGCGTGCGCGCACTTCCGGCGCTTCCTGCAGATGCGAACCGACGACGAACGAGCGGCCCGGGTGCGCGACTACCTGCGCGACCTTGCGAACGAGTGCGGTGACGGCCCCTGAGAGCCGCGTGCCTGTCGTGGCACGCGCCTTGCTGCTCGCGCGACTCGATCGCCGCCCCGCCGCGCACCGCGGCCTCGCGGCGAGACGAGGCCCGCACGCCATGCAGCGTCCCAGCCGCACCTCTTCGCCATCGACCGGCACCACCTCATCGCGTGAGACGCCGCCGGCGCCCGCATCCACGACGGTCTCCTCCGCGCCCGAGGAGACCGCGCGAAACCGCCGGCTCGGCTACCTCCTGCCCGTCCTCGTCTTCGTCGTGCCTCTGATCCTGGTCGTGCTCGTCCAGGCCACGGGGATCGCCGATGCGGTCTCCCGGGCCCTGGCTTCGCTCTGGTAGCCGCTTCGGCTTGCGGACGGCAGGCGGCCCCTCCCGCGCGTGAGCGATAATCGCTCGTCGCGCCGGAGGGTCGCCGATGCTGGTTCGCGTGCTGGTGGTTGCCTCGGAGGCCGCTCGCCGTGAGCGCGTGCGCGCGCTGCTCTCCTCGCTCGATCGCATCGAGATCGAGACCCTCGCGCCAGGCGCCCTCGCCGCCCGGTCCGCCGCGAACGACGTCGACATCTTCGTGGTCGAACACGCGGCACTCCCCGAGGGGCCCGCGTCG
>CAZPJJ010000081.1:0-12599 GCA_964586535.1 uncultured Acidobacteriota bacterium
GACTCGTTCTTCACGGCGACGCTCGGGACGCCGCCCGCTCCCGCGGGGACGTAGCGCGAGGACCGCGTGGGTTCGGCATCGCCGCAGCCGGCGAGCAGGACGAGAGCGACTTGGGCGACGAGGGTCTTGGTGGCGAGCTTGCTTTTCATCGGGGTGTCTCCTTCCGTCGGGAGCTGCGAAGCCGCCCGGCTTCGCATCCGACGCAAGACACCATCGCGAGAAGCGTGCCGGGCTGCGCGAGCGGCCGGCGGCGGGCGGCAAGTCGATTGTTTTCAAGCGCTCTCGCGATTCTCGGGCCGCGACCGGCGCAGCGACTTGTCGTCGCGTTACCACGGTCGCGTCGCCTCGCGCCGACAGCGCCGCCCCGGTTCGCGGGGCGTGGCGGCTAGTCGCGAAGCCCGAGCGCGCGGAGCTTCTTGTAGAGCGAGGTGCGATCGAATCCGAGTTCGCGGGCCGCGGCGGCGATGTTGCCGCCATGACGATCGAGCGCGCGCGCGACGTGGCTGCGCTCGAAGGCGAGGACCGCGTCGGCGAGCGTGGACGGCGGCGATTCGGGGACCGACGCCGCGTCGCGCGCGCCCACCGCCGGCGGCACACCGCTCGCGACGTGCCGCTCGACCGTCGCGCGGTCGAGCAGCGATGCCGGCTCGAGGATCGCCAGCCGCTCGACGACATTGCGCAGCTGGCGAACGTTGCCGGGCCAGGGTTGCGCGCAGAGCCACGAAAGCGCGCCGTCGACGAAGCGCTGGGGCGGGCGTTTCATCTCGCGCGCGATGCTGTCCTGGAAGTGCCGGGCGAGAGCCGGGATGTCCTCCGGACGCTCGCGAAGCGCCGGAACGCGGAGCGTCACGACCTCGAGGCGGTAGTAGAGGTCCTCCCGGAACCGCCCCTCGCCGACGAGCGCCGCGAGATCCCGATTGGTCGCGGCAATGACGCGCACATCGACCCGCGTCGTCGCTTCCGCGCCGAGGCGCTCGACTTCGCCCTCTTCGAGCGCGCGCAGCAGCTTGGGTTGCACCGCGAGCGGGATCTCGCCGATCTCGTCGAGAAAGAGCGTGCCGCCCGAGGCGCGCTCGAAGCGGCCGCGCCGGTGGGCCACCGCTCCCGTGAACGCGCCTTTGACGTGCCCAAAAAGCTCGGCTTCGAAGAGATCCTCAGGGACCGCGGCGCAGTTGACGCGCACGAGCGGGCCGCGCGCCCTCAGGGACGCACGGTGGATCTCGCTCGCCACGAGTTCTTTGCCGCAGCCGCTCTCGCCGGTGATCAGCACGCGCGCCGGGGTGGGCCCCACGCGACCGATGGTCTCGCGGAGCACGCGCATCGCCGGGCCGTCGCCGATGAGGGGCGTCTCCCGGGGCCCGTCGCCGGGAGCGTCGCGTTCGGCGTCCCGCGCCGCGGCGTCGATCGCGCGGCGCAGCCTCAGGAGGAGCGCGTCCGCGGAAGGCGGCTTCTCGAGGAAGTCGAACGCGCCGCGGCGGACGGCCTCGACAGCGTTGTCGAGACTCGCGTGGGCGGTCAGCACGAGCACCGGCGGCGCGCCGTCCTCTTCGCGGAGGGCGGCCAGGACGCCGAACCCATCCAGTCTGGGCATCGAGAGGTCGAGGACGACGGCGTCGATCCCCCCTCGCCGGAGCATCGCCACCGCCTCGACGCCGTCGCGGGCCTCGGTGACTTCGAAGCCCTCCGAGCGGAGCGTCCGCGCGAGCGTCGCGCGGAGGTTCGCCTCGTCGTCGGCAATGAGGATGCGCGGCACGATGGGTCTCCCGGTTCGTTCAGGTTCTGTTCATTAGCCGGGAACGGGCGTCCAGCGTTGATTCTAGGGCGTTGTCAGATAGAAACGCGGTCCGGTACGGTCTTCGCGGCTCCCGACGGGGCTCTGATGCAAAGGCCGAAACTTTGGGGGTGAGGGCGACGGCGGCAAGTCCCGCGTCTCGCGCGAGCGAGGCGGGAGGCTCGTCGTGGCTGCCGTCTCGCGACCTTCGTACGCTGGGCTTTCGGTGACGCTGATCGGCATCGGCGGGGCGGCTCTCCTTGCCAACCAAGCCTGGACGCCCGCCATCCTCGCAGCGATTGGGGGCGCGCTCGGCCTGCTCGCGGGGCACCGCAGCGCCCTGAACTTCACGTCGTTTCGGTCGCTCCCTCAGGAGTCTCCTCGCTCTGATCGCCCGTCGCTGCATCGGGGCTAGCCAGCTTGTAGCCGAAACCGCGGACGGTGACGAGGCGCCTGGGATGACCCGGATCCTCTTCGATCTTGTTGCGGATGCGGTAGATGATCACGTCGAGGCTGTTCGTGTTGAACTCCTCGGCGTAACCCCAGACGCGTTCGAAGACTTTTTCGCGCGGCATCGCCTTGTTGGCGTAGCGCGCGAGAAACTCGAGCACCTCGAACTCGCGGCTCGTCAGCCCGACGGCCTTTCCGCCGATGCGCGCGTCGCGAGCGTTGAGGTCGAGCATCACGTCGCCGACGACAATCGTCTCGGGTTCGCCACCGGGTGACTGGTACTCCTGGACGCGCCGCAGATGGGCCCGAACTCGTGCCAGCAGTTCTTGGGATTCGAAGGGCTTGGTCAGGTAGTCGTCCGCGCCGACGTCGAGCCCGAGGACCTTCTGATCGGCCTCCGAGCGGGCCGTGAGCATGATCACCGGCAGGTACCAGCGCGAGCGCAGGTGCTTGCAGAAATTGATGCCGTCTTCGTCGGGCAGTCCCAGATCGAGGATGAGCAGATCGAAGGACGCGTTCTCGAGCTTTCTGACCGCCTCGTCGGCGGTCATGGCCGTGGTCACTCGATAGCCAGCGTCGGCGAGGAGTTTTTCGAGCAAGCGAAGATGGACGCGATCGTCGTCGACCACGAGGATGTGCTCGGCCACCTGCAAACCTCCATAGACGGTCCGTTCGACCTGAAAAGCTCGGCAAGGATGCTCTGCTGTTCAGGTTTTCGTCAACTGCCCGGCGCGGTCGAGGACGCCGGTAGGACGAGCCGGAAACGGGCGCCCCCGCCCGGAACGTTCTCCGCGGAGATCGAGCCGCCGTGCTCGACGGCGACCCGATGCGCGATCGCGAGGCCGAGACCGGTCCCTGCGGCGCCGCGGCCCGTGACGTAGGGCTCGAAGAGCCGGGGAAGCAACTCCTCGGGAATTCCCGGACCATTGTCCTCGAGGACCACTTCGACATCGCCAGCGCCCGCGGGGCCGCACGTCGCGACGATGCGCCCCTCGCGGCCATCGAGCGCCTCTACCGCGTTACGGACCAGATTCTGCAAGACGGCGCCGACGAGTTCGGGGTCGGCCATCGCCCGGGGCGTGCCGGGGGCGACGACCACGTTGCAGACGATTCCCGCCGCATCGCCGATCTGTCCGCGGAGTGCCTCGCCCGCGAGAGCGGCGAGATCGGTGGGCCGCGGATTCGGCGCCGGGAGTCTCGCGTACTCCGCGAACTCGCGGACGAGGCGATCGAGGCGAGCGACCTCGACGGCGATCGCCGTGCTCTCGGCGTCGAGCGCGCCCTGGAGGGCCTCGGGGCCCCGCGAGGCCGCGCGGCGCAAGTTGTCGACGGCGAGCCGGATCGGGGTCAGAGGGTTCTTCACCTCATGGGCGACGCGGCGGGCGACATCGCGCCAGGTGGCCGCGCGCTCCGCCGCACGTCTTGCCAGGCCCTGCGCCTCGAGGCGCGCGAGCATGCGGTCGATGGCGTCGGCGAGGCGCCCTGGGTCGCCCGGTGCGCGCGGCATCGGGGTTGCGCGCGCGCCCTCCTCGGTGATCGCGTCCACGGCATCGCGGAGCCGCACGAGGGGTGCCGAGAGGAGGTGGCCCATGAGCAGCGCAAGGATGAGCGCGGCCGCCCCGCCCGCGATCGCTCCCGCCGCGAGCGCGCGCGAGGTCGCGATTCGTAGCGCTTCGCCTGCTTCCCGCGGCCGCACGAGCACGACGGCGAGGCGCTCTCCGGCTGCCCCGCGCACGGCGGCGGCGGCGGTGCCGTCCGAGGGGGAGGGACCGATCGCACCCGGCAGGGTGCGCGCGGCCTCGACGAGGGCGGCATTCGAGCCGAGTCCCGCCGCGAGCGCGGCGGAGAGGTCCGCGAGCAGCACGACACGTTCGCCGACGAGTGCGTGACGTCTCGCCACTTCGCCTTCGCCCGCCGGAAGCAGGGCGACCGTGCGCCGGACGAGCGCGTCTCCGCTCGCGGCGGCCCAGTAGGATCCACCGTCGAGAAGCCCACCTCGCGGCACATCGATCGACGCCGGCGCGCTCTCGCCGTGCAGCCGCGCGGCGACTGCTCCCCTCAGGTCGATGACAACGACGGCGGTGCAGCGGCTCTCACGGGTCGCCAGGGCGAGTGCCTCGCGAGCGGCGCTCCACGCGCGCCGGTCGCGCCGGCCGCGCGGCTCTTGGCCCGAGATCTCGCGCCACGAGAGCCCGGATTCGCGGTGAGCGAGATCGAGCGCGGCGAGCACGGGCGCGAGGTCGCAGGTCTCGCGCTGCGCCAGGGTTTCGAGGTGCGTGGCCGCGTCGAGCTCGAGCAGGCGCACGCGGCTCGCGGCCGTCTCGCTCGCGACCGAGCGCGTCGTGTGCTCGGCGGCGTACCACGAGGCGCCCTGCGCCGTGAGGATCACGGCGCCGAACGCGAGAATCAGGCGCCAGCGGAAGCCCATCGCGCGGAGTCTGCCACGGGGGCGGGCTCTCGGGCATACTCCTGCGTCCGGTCGTGTCGCGGGGAGCCCGGTTCGCTGATCGGGCCGCAGCCGAATCACCGTGGCGATCCGTCCAGCGGACGAGGCGCTTCCGGCCGCCGCTTCACGAACGATCAGGGTGAGCGCCAGGGGAGGCCCGAGAGTCGTGGCGAAACGCAGTCCGCCAGAGTTCGACCGGAGCGCGCACGCGCGCGACGTGCTTCGCGGACTCTCGCGTCTCTACCCCGAAGCTCACTGCGAACTCGACCACGTCGATCCGTTCCAACTGCTCGTCGCGACGATCCTCTCGGCGCAGACCACCGACAAGGCGGTCAACGAGGTCACGCCGGGCCTCTTCCGGCGCTTCCCCGACGCGCGCGCACTGGCCCTCGCCGAGCCCGAAGATGTCGAGCCGCTGATCAACCGCATCGGGCTCTTCCGCAACAAGGCGCGCTCGATCGTCGGCGCCGCGCGCCTGCTCGTCGAGCGCCACGGCGGCGCCGTGCCACGCGATCGCGAGGCGCTCGAAGCGCTGCCGGGCGTGGGCCGCAAGACGGCGAACGTCGTCCTCAGCACCGCCTTCGGAGAAGCCGCACTGGCTGTCGACACGCACGTCACGAGGCTCGCGGGATTGCTCGGACTTTCACGGGGCAAGGACGCGCGCGCCATCGAGGACGATCTCTGCGCGCTCTTTCCACCCGAGTCGTGGAGCTTCGCAAGCCATGCGCTCATCTGGCACGGCCGCCGCGTCTGCGTGGCGCGCGCGCCGCGCTGCCACGAGTGCGGGCTCGCCAGCCTCTGTCCGTCCGCGGGCTTGCGCGCGCGACCGCCGGGAACGACGATCGCATCTCGATCGAAAGGGAAACGATGAAACGCAATGTCGTTCTGGTGGCCGGAGCACGGCCGAACTTCATGAAGATCGCGCCCATCCACCGGGCGCTTCGCGAGCACGACGACATCGAGCTCACGCTCGTCCACACGGGACAGCACTACGACCGGGCCATGAGCGAGCTCTTCTTCGAACAGCTCGGCATTCCCGCGCCGGACATCAATCTCGATGTCGGATCCGGATCGCACGCCGTGCAGACCGCCGAGATCATGCGTCGCTTCGAGACGGTCGTGCTCGAGCGGCGTCCCGATCTCGTGGTCGTCGTCGGCGACGTCAACAGCACGGCGGCGTGTTCGATGGTCGCGAAGAAGATCGCCGGCGTCGGGCTCGCGCATGTCGAAGCCGGTCTGCGCTCGTTCGATCGCGGCATGCCGGAAGAGATCAACCGCCTCGTCACCGACGCGCTCTCGGACCTGCTCTTCACCTCGGAGCCGAGCGGTGGACGCAACCTCGCGGCGGAAGGCGTGCCGGGCGCGTGCGTGCACTTCGTCGGCAACGTGATGATCGACACGCTGCGCACGCACCTCGAACGCGCGCGCGCCACGGGCACGATCGCGTCGCTGGCGTTGAAGCCCCAGGGCTACGCGCTCATGACGCTGCACAGGCCAGCCAACGTCGATCGTCTCGAGACCTTCGCGCCGCTGATGGACGCGATCGCAGAGATCGCGGCCGAGTTGCCCGTCATCTTCCCCGCGCACCCGCGGACGCGCCCCGCGCTGGCGCGCTGGCAGGACGCCCGCGGCGGTGCCGTGCCCGGTCTGCGCGTCATCGATCCGCTCGGCTATCTCGAGTTCCTCGATCTCACGGCGCATGCGCGGCTCGTCCTGACCGACTCGGGCGGCGTTCAGGAAGAGACGACCGTCCTCGGCATTCCGTGTCTCACGATGCGGCCGAACACCGAGCGGCCCGTCACCGTCGACGAGGGCACCAACGTGCTCGTCGGCAACGATCCCGAGGCGCTGCGCCGCGAAGCGCGCGCGATCCTCGACGGCCGGGCGAAAGCGGGACGCGTTCCCGACGGCTGGGACGGCAAAGCCGCGCTGCGCATCGCCGCGCTCGTCCGCTCGTGGGACGGGTCGCTGCGATGACGAGGCCCAGGCGATGACGCGCCGGCCGATCGGTCGCGGGCCGCGGCGCGTGCTCATCAACCTCGCGATCAGCGTCGACGGCAAGATCGACTCGGCGGCTCGCGAGGGCGGGGGATTCTCGAGCCGCCTCGATCGCGATCGTGTCGATGCCGTGCGCTCCGAGGCCGACGCGCTGATCGTCGGGGCACGGACGGTCCGCTCCGAGAACCCGCCGCTCTTCCTGCGCGATCCCGCCCGCCGCGCGGTCCGCCGCGCCGCCGGACGCGACGAGCACCTCATCGTCGTCATCGTCAGCGGCAGCGGGCGGATTCCCGCGGATGCGCGCTTTCTCACCGATCCGGCGCGCGAACGCTGGCTCGCCGTGCCGGCGTCTTTGCCCGAGGCCGCGTTGGCGCCGCTCGCGGAACCGATCGCGGCCGGCGCGCTGCGGGTCGTGCGCGCCGGCGAGACCGCGGTCGAGGCTCGGTCGCTCCTCGAAGCGCTGGCCCTGGCGGGCGCCCAGACGGTTCTCATCGAAGGGGGAGGCGAGACGATCGCCGCGTTCTTCGAGGCCGATCTCGTCGACGAAGTCCGCGTGACGCTCTGTCCGGCGATCCTCGGCGGCCGCGAAGCTCCCGGGGCCGTCGGCGGCACGGGATTCACGATCGCGGGCAGGCGGCGCTTGGTCCTCGAGGAACTCGAGCGCGTCGGCGACGAACTCTTCCTGCGCTACTCGGTCGGCGGGTAGTTCTTTCGGCTGCCGGCCGTTTGCCAGGCACGGCGCTTGGCGGCAAGATCGCCGGCGTTCTCGCGAGGCGGAGCGCGCCGGCAGGAGAGGTTCCAGAGCGCGCACGCCCCCGACGTCGTGGGTCGCGTCCATCGATCGAGCGCGCCTCTCCCGTGGGGCGGCGCGGCGAGGGCGGCCCTGGAGACTCGCATGGCCTACGTCATCACTGAGCCGTGCATCGGAACGAAGGACGCCTCGTGCGTCGCCGTCTGCCCGGTCGAGTGCATCCACCCGACCAAGGACGAGCCCGAGTTCGCCGGCGAGACGATGCTCTACATCGATCCCGATACCTGTATCGACTGCGGTGCCTGCGAACCCGAGTGCCCGGTCGAGGCGATTTTCGAAGAAGAGTACGTGCCAGAGAAGTGGAAACACTTCATCGAGATCAACGCGAACTGGTACAAGAAGTGACGCCGTCGCGGGTCCGCGGGTGGACGGGGCTCGTGCCCCGGCTCCGCTCGCGGGCCGCGCGCGCCAGGCACGAGGCTCCCGCCATCGCCCGCGCCGCGGGCGAAAGATCGAGGACGCCCTGATGGAGAGCTTGGCCGATTCTTCCGGGCCGCTGGCTCCTTGGGCCCAACGAGACGACCAGACTCGCGGCCGGCGCCATTCCGAAGCCGAACACGCCTACCGGCCACCTTTCGCCCGCGATCGCGACCGCGTCGTCCACTGCCGTGCGTTCCGCCGACTCGAGTACAAGACGCAGGTCTTCGTCAATCATGAAGGCGATCACTATCGCAACCGGTTGACGCACTCGATCGAGGTTGCGCAGATCGCGCGCACGGTCGCGCGGGCCTTGCGCCTCAATGTCGATCTCGCCGAGTGTCTCGCGCTCTCCCACGACCTGGGACACACGCCCTTCGGTCACCTCGGCGAGGACGTCCTCGATCCGCTCCTGTCGGCGACGGGAGGCTTCGACCACAACCGCCAGACCTTGCGCGTCGTCGAGGAACTCGAAGAACGCTATCCCACCTTTCCGGGACTCAACCTCACCTGGGAAGTCCGCGAGGGCATCGTCAAGCACTCGGGTCCGCCCGACGCCTCGCGTTGGGTCGAAGCGCGAGAGTACGAGCCCCTCCGTCCGCCGACTCTCGAGGGGCAGCTCATCGATCTCGTCGACGAGATCGCCTACAACCACCACGATCTGGAGGATGGCTTCGAGTCGGGTCTGCTCGACCGCGACACGCTCGTCGATGCGGTCCCGCTCTTCGGTGAGCCCTATCGGAAGGCGGCCCGCGACTACCCGTCATCGGGCTCTTGGATGTGGATCAAGATCGCGCTGCGCGCGCTCATCGATCGTCTCGTCACGGACCTCATCGCGACGACGTCGGCGCGGATCGCCGACGCCAACCTGCGCTGCGTCGAGGACGTGCGCGCGCAGGCGGCGTGGTTGGTCGGTATGTCGACCGAGACCGCGCGGGCGAACCGCGCACTCAAGTCCCACTTGCAGGCCGAACTCTACGACCACCCGCGCATCCGCGAGGCCAAGGCGCATTTCGCGCGCGTCCTGCGCGATCTGCTCCTCGCCTATACGGAGCGGCCCGGAGAGATCCCGGAGCGTTTCCGACGCCGTCTCGCGGGACTGCCTCCCGAGCGCCTCGCCTGCGACTACCTTGCCGGCATGACCGACCGCTACGCCTTGCTCGAACACCGGCGCCTCTGCGGGGGGCCCGGCCCCGATTCGCTGCCCACCGCGACGCGGTAGCGCGGCATCGCCCCCGGGCCGGGCGTCCGCCCAGGGCGATCCGGTCTGGTTCGCGGGTGGACGAAGACTCCTGGGAACCTATGTTCTAGGGCGAGACTCCAGAGAGAGGTCGCCATGATTTCGCCCCAGCGTTTCGCCCGCCGTTTCGTCCTTGGACTCGTCGTCGTCGCCATGCTCGGCGCGGGATTCGCCGAAGCCGGGCTCTTCAGCCGCTCCCGCAAAGAACCGCGCGCGGAGGGGCCGCAGGGAGATCTCGCGATCGCCTCGCTGCAGATCCACGAGATCACGGCGCAGGGCGGCGCCCCCCGCTACCTCCTGCGCGCGGTCGTCGAGAACCGCGGCGACCTACCGCGGACGGCCCCATTCCGCGTGACCTTCCATGCCGACATCGAGGGAGCCTTCCTCGGCGGCTGCATGGGAGAGAGCCTCGAGAAGGGTGCCCGCGGGCTCTGCGAAGTGTGGAGCGCGGGGGCGGCGCCTCCGGGTACGTCGCGCATCACCGCGAAGATCGACCGTACTGCCGAAGGTCTGGACACCTGGGACGCCGACGTCGCCAACGACCGCGTCGAGGAGACGATCGTCGCCGGCGACAAGGCGAAGCAACCGGTCCGCATCGCCATCTACGACGTGCAGCCGCACGTGATCCAGGGGGCGGGCGAGGTGCGCTTCGAGTTCACGGTCGAGGCCGCACACCTGGTCTGGCTCATCGTGCAGAACGAAGAACCGCGCCTCGTCGCGGGCCATCCCGAAGACGGTGTCTTGACCGGTCATGGCCGATTGACGATCCGCGACTCGGGACCGATCACGCTCGTCGCGCGCGACCTCGGCGGCTCGTACGTCTACCGTACGGTGCCGATCGCGAACGCCTATCGCACGGCGCAGCCGGACTGGTCGCAGCCCCAGGCGGGCAAAGATGCCGGAGTCGGCACCCTCTCCGCTTTCGCCCAGGGCGATCCCGAGGCGGAGGCCGACCCGGTCGTCCTCGCGGGGCTCAAGAACTACATCGCCGGCAAGCGCTGGAACGACCGGGGCCTCGCCCCGCTCGATCTCTCGGGCGAGAGAAAGCGCGACCCGGGAACGGCCATCAACCCGGCTGCCCGCTGACCGGCCCGGCCCGAACACCTTCTGGCGCGAGCGGGCGCCTGCGGCTACCGTCGCGCCGGAGGTTTTCGTGAACGCGACGCGCTTTCCAGCCCACGTGAGGGTGTTCGAAGTCGGCCCTCGCGACGGCCTCCAGAACGAGACGAAGATCCTCTCGCTGGAAGAGCGCCTGGCGTTCGTGCAACGTCTCGAAGCGGCCGGACTCCGCGACATCGAGATCGGCGCGTTCGTGCACCCGAAGTGGGTGCCGCAGATGACCGGCACCGACGATCTGGCCCGCGCCCTGCCGCGCCGCCAGGGCGTCCGATACTGGGCTCTCGTGCCCAACGAGCGCGGTCTCGACCGCGCGCTCGAAGTGGGCATCACGAACGTCTGCCTGCTCGCGTCGGCGAGCGAGACCCACTCGCGCAAGAACCTCAACCGTTCGATCGCGGAGAGCCACGACGTCAACGAGCGCGTCGCGCGCCTCGCGCTCGAGGCGGGCGCCATCGTGCGTGGCTACGTGTCGACCGTCTTCGGCTGTCCCTACGAGGGTGCGGTCCCGATCGAGCAGGCGCTCGCGATCGCCAAGGGCTTTCTCGACATGGGCGCCGCCGAGATCTCGCTCGGCGACACGGTGGGCATGGGTCATCCGCTCGACGTCCGCCGCGGGACCGAGCACGCCGTGCGTCAACTCGGCGCCGAACGCGTCGCGCTCCATCTGCACGACACGCGCGGTTTGGGGCTCACCAACGTCTTCGCCGCGCTCGACCTCGGCGTCACGACCATCGACGCGTCGTCGGGGGGCATCGGCGGATGTCCCTACGCGCCCGGCGCGAGCGGCAATCTCGCGACGGAAGACCTCGTCCACCTGCTGCACGGTTTGGGCATCGAGACGGGCGTCGATCTCGACGCGCTCGTCCTGACGAGCCACTGGCTGGAGCACGCGCACGGCATCGTCGCGCGCTCGCCCTACGCGCGCTACGCGAGGAGCCGCGTCGTCACTTCTTGAAGAGCGAGTCGAACGTCGACTTGGCGGTCGTGGCCGTCTTGCCGTGCAGGCGCTTGCCCGTGGCGTCGAGGACGAGGCGCGGTTCGAAGCTCGCGCACTCGTTCCGCGCCGACACGCCCGCGGGCTCTTTCAAGCCGCGCCGGCATTGGTGGCGGACGCTCGGATCGAAGTGCATGCAGTGACGGCACGAGTGCAGCGCCGCGCCGCATTTGTCGCAGACCGAGAGCGGTCCGATCATCGCCGCCTCGGCGAATTGCTGATGTCCGCAAGCTTGGCAGCGCACGACCAACTCGGCCGAGCGCTCTTGTGCCTGACGAAGACGGCGCACTTGGTCGCGGTTCCCGAGATCGGGGCCGCTGGGGGGCGGGCCTTTGGGTTTCATGATGTCCGGCTCCAGGCGGGAGAATACCATCCCCTCCATCCATTCGAACGACCCCGCGAGCTATGATGACGGCCCCAGGATCCGAAGACATGCCGGAGGAATCGATGGGTGATTATCACGAACCCGCGGAGGCCCTGCCTCCCGATGTCCGCGACGCGCATCGCGCGCTCGTGAGCCTCAAGGAAGAAATCGAAGCCGTCGACTGGTACCACCAGCGCGTCGCGCTCGCGACCGACGGCGATCTGCGCGCGGTGCTCGCGCACAATCGCGACGAAGAGATCGAGCACGCGTGCATGACGCTCGAGTGGCTGCGCCGCAGGATGCCGGCGTGGGACGAAGCGCTGCGCACCTATCTGTTCACCGAAGCGCCGATCACCGAAGTCGAGCACGAGGCCACGTCCGGCGAAGCCCCCGCGCAGGGCAAGCCGGGCCCGCAAGGCGATCTCGGCATCGGCAGCTTGAAAGGAGCATGACGATGGATTGGCTCAAGCGCGGTGCGGCGCCTCTGCAGGACGCGGCGTGGGAAGCGATCGATGCCGAGGCGACGCGCCTCTTCCGCTCGCGTCTCGTCGGGAGGCGCGTCGTGGACGTCACAGGGCCGCTCGGCTGGCAGAAGGCGGCGATCAATCTCGGCCACCTCGACGTGCTCCACGAGGAAGACGACGGCGAGCGCCGCAAGGTGCGCACCGGACTGCGCTCCGTGCTGCCGCTCACCGAGCTGCGCGCGTCGTTCAATTTGGACGTCTGGAGCCTCGATGACGTCGGCCGCGGCGCCTTGGATCCCGACCTCGATCCGCTCGTCGAGACGGCGCTCGCCGTGGCGGAATTCGAAGACCGCGCGATCTTCCAGGGCTATGCCTCCGGCGGCATCGGCGGGATTCTCGGCGAGTGTTCGCACGACCCCGTCGACCTCGGCAAGGAGCCGGCGGGATTTCCCGAGCGCATCGCGCGCGCCGTGCTCGATCTGGTCGATGCCGGCATCGGCGGTCCTTACGCGCTCGTGCTCGGCC
>CAZPJJ010000082.1:0-12441 GCA_964586535.1 uncultured Acidobacteriota bacterium
CCCTTCACCGTGTCTGGTTCACGCGGGAGCCGCTCCCGTCGGCGCACAGGGCGGCGGGGATCGAGACCGGGTCAACCTCGCGGCAGAACGATCGCGACTTTGAGCCCGCCGCCTCGCGGCAGGTCGGCGACGACTTCCCCGCCGTGACGTTCGACCACGTGCCGGCAGAGCGGCAGACCGAGTCCGAGCCGCGCTTCGTGCTCGTTCCCGGCCGCCTGTGGCTGATAGAACGGATCGAAGATCCGCTCGAGATCCTCCGCGGGAACGCCGGCACCCCAGTCGCGGATCTCCACGCGTACGGAGGTTGCGCTCCCCCGAACGGAGATCCGCACTCCCGCGGGCGAATCACCGTGCGTCGCCGCATTCTCGATGACTTGGTCGAAGGCCCGGCCCAGCGCGGCGGCATCGACCCACACCTGCGTCTCACCGCGCGGAGGCTCGATCTCGATCCGGGAAGCGATACCCTGGCGCTCGGCCACGCGGGCCGCGGCTTGTTCGAGGAGGTGCGCCAGGTCGTGTCGCCGGCGATCGACGACTTCCGTTTCAGGGCCTTGGCCGAGCATGGTCAAGAGCCGCTCGACGACGGATCGGAGACGGCGGGACTCTTCGAGAATGATCCCCGCGAACTCGCTCCGTGTCTCCACATCCAATCCAGGCTCGCCGACGAGGGTCTGGGCGAAACCATGGATCGATTGGAGCGGCGTGCGGAGTTCGTGAGCGACCTCACCGACGTACCGCTGGCGCGCGCGTTCCGGGACGGTCTCCGCGGAGAGATCTCGCGCGACGAGGACGCTCCCGAGCGGCGTGCCTTCGTGGCTCACGGCGCGTCCGAGCCGGAGCAGGACGACGCGAGGCTTCCCTTGGACGTCCATGCGCGCGGTCATGGTGGCCGTCGGAACGCGCGCGGAAAGGAACGTGAGCCACGCTCCTCGCACCTGGCCGGGAAGCGGAATGTCGGCGAGACCACGCCCCCGCAGCCCTTCGAGCGAACAGCCGAGCACCCGTAGGGCCGCCTGATTGGCGATCACCAACCGCTCTGCGTCATCGAGCACGATCACGCCATGGTCGAGCGCGTCGGCCGTGGATTTCAGCAACGCCCGTTCGCGGGTCGCGATCTCCGCGCGGGCGGTCAGCTCCGCTCGGAGGCTCTCACGCTCCCGCTCCTCGGAAACGAGCACCATGCGGTCGCCGCCCGGCAGCGCAACGACTCGAATCAGGCACGGGATGCTGTTGCCCGCGCTGCTGATCACCGTCGCCTCGAGACTGCCCGCCCCACCCCGGACCATCTCCAGAATCGTCAAACCCTCGCGGTCCCCAGCGTAAGGGCCGGCCAGAATCGCGACCGAGGCGCCTTCGACTTGGTGGGTGGGTGCTTCGAGGAGCCGCGCGAGGCTGGGATTGGACCAGACGATCCTCCCGGCCGGATCCGTGAGAGCGACACCGTCGGGGAGGGCGTTGATCGCCTCGAGACTCCGCCGCGCGGTGAGCGTACCGGGACCTTCGGTCATCGGATGAGCGGACCGGTCGACGCTTTCGTCCCCGGGCGCGCCCGACTTGCGATGGTTCTCCGGTATGCGCACGTCCGTCCCTGGCCGAGCCTCTCCATCAGGCGTTGACGAAGCGAAGATGGGGGCTGCCCCGATGGGATTCAACGACAAAGTGCCCCGGTCACGTGCCGTTCACCTTATCGGGGCCACATATTCGGGAGCGGGGTGTCCGGTCCAACGAGGAACCGGTTCATGACAACTAAGGTGGAGTTCGAGCCGCAGACGCTGGCAACCGCGGGGACGCCATCCGTTCTCGTCGTCGACGACACGAGCGCGATTCGGACGCTCCTGGCGTTCTCGCTCGACCGGCTGGGCTATCGCGTCAATGCGGTTTCGACGGGGGAGGACGCCCTCGAACTCATCGCGAACGATCCGCCCGACGTGCTGCTGCTCGACCTGATGCTGCCGGGCATGAACGGTCTCGACGTGATGCGCACGCTCCGCTCGCTCGCCAACGAGATCCCGATCGTCGTGCTCACCGCTCACGGAACGATCGAGGTCGCGGTCGAGGCCATGAAACTGGGGGCGCGAGACTTCATCACCAAACCTTTCGAGATCGAACGCCTATCGATCGCCGTCTCGAACGCGATCGAGGTCAAGCGGCTCCGATCGGAAGTGCGGTCGCTGCGCGAGGAACTGCATCTCCGCAAGCGATTCGAATCGATCATCGGGCACGATGCGGGACTGCGCGCGACGGTCGAGATGGCCAAGAAAGTAGTGCCCTCGAATCTCACCGTGCTCTTGCAGGGTGAATCCGGCACGGGCAAAGACGTCTTCGCGGGCGTCCTTCATCACGAGGGTCCGAGGAAGAACGGCCCCTTCGTCGCGCTCAACTGCGCGGCGCTCCCCGCCGGACTGCTGGAGAGCGAACTCTTCGGGCACGAGCGTGGAGCGTTCACGGGCGCCGAGCGGATGCACCGCGGCAAGCTGGAGCTCGCGGATGGCGGAACGCTCTTCCTGGACGAGATAGGTGAACTGCCGATCGACCTGCAGGCGAAGCTCCTCCGCGCCATTCAAGAGCGGGCGATCACGCGAGTCGGCGGCCAACGCACGATCCGCGTCGATGTGCGCTTCATCGCCGCCAGCAACCGTGACCTGCTGCAGGCGTGCGGCGACGGGACTTTCCGCCAGGATCTCTACTACCGCATCGCGGAGTTCCCGCTGACGATCCCGCCGCTTCGCGACCGGCGCTGCGATGTTCCGGCGCTCGCCGTCGCCGCGCTCATGGAGGCCGGAGCGGCGGGCAAGGTCGTCATCGACCCTGAGGCGATGGGGGCGATGGAGCGCTACGCGTGGCCGGGTAATGTTCGTGAGCTGAACAACGCGGTTCGCCGGGCTCTGCTTCTCGCGACACATGGCACGATCTCACTCGAGCACCTTCCGCCGCAGATCCAGGACGTCAAACCCCTGGTTCCGGCGGAGTACCACGGCGACGTGGCTCATCATCTCTGCGCCGCCATCGACGAGGTCGCGGGGATTCCCAGCCTCGAGGCGATAGAGAGAGCCCTGATCGAACGAACCGTCGTGCTGATGGAAGGGAACTTGAGTCTCGCCTCCCGGGCCCTCGGAATCGGCCGCACGACGCTCTATCGCAAGATGCACGACTACGGCATTCACCGGGAACGATGAAGCGTGCCAGTCCGCCGAGGAAGGGCGGGAACGAGCGAGCCCGGCGATTCGTGAGATCGAAACTAGTGAATGCGGGGCTCGAGGGGAAGCGTCGCGATGATCTCGGCCTCGGCCTCGGCGATCTGCGCGAGCCGCCGCAGGACTTCTCTTTCTCGCCCCGTCGCCATGGCGAGATCGCGGAAGAGCTCCCAGTGCCTGCCCTCCGCGGACGCGAGCCGCCCGTAGAAGAGCGCGAGTTCTGGTTCCTCGAAGTCCCCGGTTTGGAAGACGCGCGCGAGCAGCCGAAAGCGCTCGCAGGAGCGGGCCTCGACGAACGCCGCCGCCAGGAGGCGATCGCCGAGCGCGCCGAGTCCGCTCGGTAGCCGGAACGCTCGCTCGCGAAGGGCACGGACGTAGCGGTCGGGCAAGGGCGGCGTCAGGACGCCCCCTCTCCGTTCGATCTGGTCGACGACCTGGCGGAAGTGGTGCAGTTCCTCCTGGGCGAGCGCAAGGAGAGGACGCACGAGAACCTGCTTGTCGGCGAAGCGACCGATCATCGAGAGCGCCGAGGCGGCGGCCTTCTGCTCGCAGTGAGCGTGATCGACGAGAAGCGCGGGGAGATCGCTCACGGCGATGGCCGTCCAGCCCACGGGGCTTGCGCAGAGCAGAGGGAGCCCCTGGAGCGGATCGGTCCCGCCGCCGCGCTCGTCGTGCGGAATCTCTTCGTTGTGGTGAGTCACGGGCGGGAGGATAGCAGGCCGTTTCTCGCGGCTCTATAGTTGCGCTCATGCAGGATGAGTCCCGGGAAGCTGCGTCGGCGTCTGCTTCGCAAGCACTGGCTTCGTTGCCCGACGAGCTTCCCCCCGGCACGACGAGCTGGATCGAAACCGACGTCGGCGCCTTCGCGCGCAACGTTCGAGCGCTTTCCGCGCGACTCGCTCCCCAGGCTGCTCTCGCAGCGGTGGTCAAGTCGGACGCTTACGGCCACGGCGTGAAGCTGCTGGCGCCCGTTGCTCTCCGCGAGGGCGTGCGCATGCTCGCCGTCGTGACGCTGCAGGAAGGACTCCAAGCACGAGAGCTCGTCGGAGTCGGCCCCGAGATCATCGTGCTCGGCCATGTGCCGGCGTCGGGCTTCGCGGACGCCGCTCGCGCGCAGCTCGAATTGACGATCTACGACCCGGCCGAGATCGACGCGCTCGCCGACGCGGCACGTCGTGCGGGGCGCCGCCTGCGGCTGCACGTCAAGCTCGAGACGGGCACGCATCGCCAGGGCGTCACGCCGGACGAGGCGCTCCTGATGGCGCGACTCATCGCCGACCGCCCCGACCTCGAGCTGCGCGGCCTCTCGACGCACTTCGCCGACATCGAGGACACGACGGATCACCGGTTTGCGATGGGCCAGCTCGAGGTGTTTCGGGAGACCGTCCGCCGTCTCGAAGCAGAGTCGCTGCGTCCGGCGTTGCTGCACTCTTCCTGCTCGGCCGCGACGATCCTCTTCCCGGAGACTCACCTCGACGTCGCTCGGGCCGGGATCGGCCTCTACGGGCTCTGGCCGTCACGCGAGACGCTCGTCTCGGCGAAAGAGCGCGGTTTCGGCTCCTTCGAACTCGATCCCGTGATGGCCTGGAAATGCGTCGTCGCGCAAGTCAAGGGTGTGCCGCGCGGCGCTTACGTAGGCTATGGCCGCACGTTCCGCGCAACGCGCCCGATGCGCATCGCGGTGCTTCCCGTGGGCTACTACGAGGGCTACGCGCGCGCGATCTCGGGGCGGGCGCACGTCCTCGTGGACGGCCAGCGCGCCGCCGTCGTGGGACGCATCTGCATGAACATGTTCATGGTCGACGTCACCGACCTCCCGGCCGTCAGGTCCGGCAGCGTCGCGGTCCTTCTGGGCCGTTCGGGTGACGAGACGATCCGCGCCGAGGATCTGGCGTCGTGGGCAGGCACGATCCACTACGAGATCGTCTCGCGCATCCACCCTTCGATTCCACGCATCGCCGTGGGAAGCGCCGCGTCCGGTCGCTGAGCACTCGCCATGCGTCGCGGCCGGGGTCGCGGCCGGTCGCTACTGGCCCCGGAGCACCTCCGCCGGCCGCGCCGAGAGTGCAGACACGCTCGCGAGCAGACCCGCCACTGCGGCGAGCATGGCCGAACCGAGCGCGGCCGCGAGCATCGCGCCCCACTCGAAAGTCCACGGGATCTGGATACCTTGCGTCGTCACCGTGTATGCGAGCACCGTCCCGGCGACCGACCCGACGACTCCAGCGACAAGTCCCACGAGCGCGTACTCGAGAGCGAGCAAGCCGGCGACGCCCGCGCGCGTGAAGCCGAGGGTCTTCAAGAGCGCCACCTCGCGGCGGCGCTTCACGGTACCTGTCGCGATCGCCCCCGCGAGAATCGCGACGCCGGCCGCGACGGCGAATCCGCCCAGCAACCGCACGCCGAGTCCGAGCCGGCTCAGGATCGACGAGACGCGCTCGAGAACGTCGCGCACCTGAATGATCGTCACGTTAGGGAAACGGCTCGTCACGGCGTCTTGCAACGCCTGCTCACGGTGAGCCTCTGCGCGTGCAATGGCGACGCGCACGTGAGGTGCTTTCTCGAAGGCGCTCGGTTCGGCGACGAGGAAGAAGTTGATCCCAAAGCTCCCCCAGTCGACCTCGCGGATGCTGGTCACGACCAATTCGATGGGCGCGCCTTGTACGTCGAAGCGCAGCGTCGAACCGATGCCGGCGCCCAGGTCGCGCGCGAACTCGACCTCGACGCTGACTTCATCGACACCCTCGCGCGCGAAGAGTTCGCCTTCGAGGATTCGATTGTCGGCGGGAAGCTCGTCGACGAAGGTCATGCGCTGCTCGCGCCCGAGAGCCCAGCGCCGCCGGCCCTCCTCCTCGGTGACCGCGGAGAGCATCTCCGCAACGGGCTTGCCATCGATCTCGCGCAGGCGTGCGGTGACCATCGGCACCGACGTCACGCCTTCCGCTCCTTCGCGGATGAGCAGGGACTCGAGTTCGGGCCACTGCGGAGGTTGGACGTCGATCATGAAGAGCGACGGCGCGTCGGCGGGAACCTCGGAACCCAACTGCGCGACGATGCGGCGCTCGACGAGAAGCATGGCGAGCACGACGGTCACGCCGATCCCGAGCGCCGTCACGGCGCCTAGAGTGGCGGAACCGGGACGCGCGAGCGAGGCCAGGCCGTGACGCGCCCACACGGGGACACGCCACGAGGGAACGCGGCGGACCGCTCGCACGACCAGGGTGGACGCGGCGCCGAGAGCGACGAAGACGACGCCGATGCCCGCCGTGAACGCCGCGCCCAGCAGAAGGGATCGCGATTGCGCGCTCGCGACGGCAAAGACCCCCAGCGCGAGTGCGAGCATCGACGCCAATCGCGCCGACAGTGGCGGCGGCAATGGCTCGGCGTCGTGCCGGAAGACCCGCGCGGGCGGAACACGCATGGTCGCGGAGAGCGGCGCCATCGCGAAGAGAAGCGTGACGCCGACGCCGAGAGCGATGCCGCGCGCGATCGAGACCGGCTGCCATGGATCGAGCAAATCCTGTCGGACGATGTCTCCGGCGATGGCCGGCACCGCGAGGACCAGGAGCGCGCCGGCGACTGCGCCGATCACACTCCCTGCCAACCCGAGCAGTCCGGCTTCGAGGAGATAGAGCGCCCAGACGGCGCGCGGCCGCACGCCAAGGCAGCGCAGGATCGCGATGGCGTCGAGACGCGAGTCGAGCCATGCGCGAATCGCCTGAGCCACGCCGACGCCGCCGACGAGCAGTGAGAGCAGCGCGACCAGACCGACGAAGCGCTCGACGCGATCGAGACCGCGCCTGATGTCGGGGAGCGCATCGACGAAGGTCTCGACGCGGATGCCGCGTCGCTCGCCGATGAAGGCCAGGACGGCGGCTTTCGCGGCGTCGAACTCCCCGCGCGTCGCCCCCTCGGAAAGCCGTGCGAGCAGCCGATGCTCGATCCGCGAGCCGAAATCGACGAGGCCCGAGGCGTCGAGCGCGGCGCCCGTCAAAAAGACCCGTGGCGCGAGTGCGAACGACATGACGACGCGGTCGGGCTCGGAGAGCACGACACCGGCGATGCGCAGCGTCCCGTTGCCGATGCGGAGTTCGTCGCCCACCTCGAGCCCGAGGCGTGCCAACAGCGCGGGCGCAACGACGATCGCATCGTCGGTCAGCAACTCGTCGAGCGGACGGGGCGGATCGAGCAGCAGCGTGCCGTAAAACGGATAGCGGCCGTCGATGGCCTTCAACTCCGCGAGCACGCTCGGCCCCGGCGACCCATCCGAGGCCGCAGGCGCGGCGACGACGCTCAGCGTCTCGCGAAGGCGCGTCGTCTCGACGGCGCCCGCCGCCGCGATCGCGTCCGAGAGATCGCCGGGAAGCGGTGCGCGGGACTCCACGGCAAGGTCCGCGGCGAGCAGCGCGCGCGCCTCCTTGCGGATGCCGTTGTCGAGGCCGCGCGAAAGCACGTCGACCGCGACGACCGCGGCGACGCCCACCGCAAGACAACCGATGAAAAAGGCGAGGCGCGCGGCCGCTCCCCGCGTCTCGCGCACGACGTAGCGCAGCGCCGCGCCTGCGATCACGGCATGACCCGCGCGACATCGTGTTCGTCGCGGACGACGCGCCCGTCGGCGAGGTGGACACGCCGCTCGGCGCGCTCGGCGACGGCGGGATCGTGCGTCACGATCACGAGCGTGGCGCCGCTCTCACGGTGGAGGTCGTCGATGAGTTCGAGTACTCGCGCGCCCGTCTTGCGGTCGAGGTTCCCCGTCGGTTCATCGGCGAGAAGAATGCTCGGGCTCGTCGCGAAGGCGCGCGCCAGCGCGACGCGCTGCTGTTCGCCTCCCGAAAGCTGAAGCGGATAGTGATGCAGGCGGTCCCCGAGCCCGACCATGTCGAGCAGCCGGCGTGCGCGATCGCGCGCTTCCGGCATCCCTTTGAGTTCGAGCGGCAAGAGGACGTTCTCGAGCGCGGTCATGTTGCCGAGCAGATGAAACGACTGAAACACGAAACCGACGAGATCCCGGCGAACCCGTGCGAGGTCGTCTTCGGAGAGCGTATGCAGCGGATGACCCTCGAGCAGGACTTCGCCGTCGTCGGGCTTGTCGAGCCCCGCCATGAGCGAGAGCAGAGTCGACTTGCCGCTTCCGGATGGCCCCAGGATCGCCACGCGCTGGCCGCGCGGAATCTGCAGGTCGAGGGCGTCGACGACGGTGAGCGTGCGATCGCCCGAGCGGAAGCGCCGCGACACTCGGCGCAACTCGAGGCAGAACGGGCTGGCGGACATCGGGGATCTCCAGGGCGCCGGCAGGCTGGGAGGCTGGCTTCGCCGAGCCGACCTACAATGCCCCGCGTTCGCGTTTCCGGCGAATCCGCCGCTCGACGGGGTGACCCATGACCCGACGCCACACGGCCTGGATCTCGCTCGCCGTCTTGCTGACGGCGATCCTCGCGTGCACGGCTCCCGAGAACCCCCAAAGCGACACACGCCGCTTGGAGCAGGTGCAAAGTGCTGAGGACCGGGCATCCGCTCCCGCGATCGAAGAGGCCGACCCGAGGACGCCCGCCGTCTCGCGCCCTCTCATCGTCTTCCTCGGCGACAGCCTCACGGCGGGCTACGGAGTCGATGAAGCGCAGGCGTTTCCGGCCATCGTGGCGCGCCGGCTCGCCGAGACCGGCTTGCCGGCCAAGATCGTCAACGCGGGCGTGAGCGGAGACACGACCGCGGGCGGTCTTGCCCGGCTCGATTGGGTCCTTCGTCAGGAGCCGGACGTGTTGGTCGTCGGGCTCGGCGCGAACGACGGGCTGCGCGGTCTCGACCTCGAAGAGGCCGAGCGCAATCTTCGCGCGGTCGTGTCGAGAGCCAGAGAGAGAGGCGCCGACGTGCTCCTGCTCGGGATGCGCATGCCGCCGAGCCACGGCGCCGACTACGCGCAGCGCTTCGCCGCGATGTACGAGGCCGTCGCGCGCGATTTCGGTGTCGCGCTCGTGCCTTTTCTGCTCGAAGGCGTGGGCGGCGTCGCGGAACTCAACCTCGCCGATGGCATTCATCCGACCCCGCGCGGCCACGAGGTCTTGGCCGAGAACGTCACGCCCTATCTCGAGGAGATGCTCCGCGAGCTCTCGCACTGAAAGAGCGGGCGGGCGCAGGGTGCGCTCGCTGCGAGCGTGACGACCGAGCCGCCGAGGGCGTGCCACCATCCGCAGAGTTCGAACGGCGCGGCGACGTGCAGGACCACGGGACGCCATCGCGCGGCGCGGTCCTCCCATCCCATCGGGATCGCCTCCACCGAACGCGTGTCGGCGCGCAAGCCGATGCGAAGTGCCTTGAGCACGCTTTCCTTCGCGCTCCAGATCGCGTTCGTGAGCAACGCCGCTTGCCCGGACCGAGCCTCGGCGCAGAGAGAGCGCTCTCTGTCGCAGAAGAATGTGTCGACGAACGCCGGCGATCGCGGCTCGACGCACTCGATGTCGCAACCGAGGGCTGTCCCCGCGGGCGCGCAAGCGGCAAGCCCGCGGCTGCCGGCATGCGAGATCGAGAGCGCGAGATCCCATGGTTCGCCGTCCAGATGAGCGGAGGGCGCACCGTCCGATGCCGCAAGGATCTCGATGCGCTCGAGCTCGCTCGCGCCGCGGCCGATCCCAGCCAGCGGTGCGAGCAGCCGCTTGGCTGCATAGCGTCCCAGGCGCCAGTCGTCGCGCCGCTTGGGAACGCGCAATCGCCCCAGGACGACTTGCTCGCGCGAACCGAGCCAAGCGTCGCCATCGGGAACCGCGTGGCGATCGACGATCTCGAACACGGGGCGAACGAGCATGAGGTCTCCGTGTCTTCCGCTCGGAAAGGGCCGGAGAGAATCGCGACGAGGGGCGATCGACATGGAGAGCCGCCCCTCGCCACTCTTGGTCAGTTGGATTGCTCGTCCCGGCCGTTCATCGCCTTCTCGATCGGGGCGAGCGTCTCTTTCTCGGTCAGTCCGGCGAGTTCGATCGCGCGGTAGTCGTTCAGCTCGAGGAACACGCGCCCCGTCTCGTCGACGACGACGGCGTCGAAGCCGCCGCCTTCGGGCTGGCGGCGGACGCGCGAGAAGAGGGCGCCTTCGGCCAGCGCCGGATCGGCGTAGCACTGCAGCCGGCCGACGCTTCGAGGAAGTGCGAGACGGCCTGTCGTTCCCATCTCGTAGAGACCCGCGGTCTGGAAGCAGAGTTCGATGTGCCTCGGCGCCACGAGCAGCGGTCGCTCGCGCGGTTCGTGGTTCGCGGGAAGGTCGCTCGCCATGAGGGCCGAGGCCTCGCCCGGCGCGGTGCTCCAGGCACGATCGAGCACCTTGTATGCCGGACCGTGGAAGTAGATGCGATAGACCTGTTCCGCGTCGACCTCAGGCCTGTCCACCGGCCGCTGTGGGATGTCGATCGATGGAGCCGCGGTACGTGCCTCTGCGAGCGTCACGCGCGCGGTGAAGTGGTTGGTCGTCTGCGGCTTGTGCCGCCCGACGATTTCTCGCACGCCCTGCAGCGCGCACTCGACGTGAATCGCTCCGTTCGCGGCGACGACCTCGGCGCGCAGGATGACCTCGCGTGGCTCGGAGCGATAGAACTTGAAGGGTGCGTGGAACGTGACGTCGTCGATCGATTCGACGTCCCATCCCGGCAGCAGCAGCGAGGCGATTTCGGCGAACGCCTCGAGTCCCATCACGCCCGGCAGGACGGGAGTTCCGTCGATGGCGTGATCGCGCAGGAAGGGCTGCCGGGAAGGATCGAGCAGGGTCCTCACGGTGAGGACGCCGTCGACGCCGAGCACGACGTCGCCGTCGACCATCGGCCCGCGCAGCGAGTGCGCGAGCACGGAGACGTCGATGCCGCCCGTCTCGTCGAAGGGCTCGACGAGAATCCCGAGGCGATCACCGACGACCAGTTCCGGGACGCTCGGCCCGCAGGTCAGCTCGCGACGCACGATCGGAATTCCCGCCTCGGGGGGAAGCATGTCGATTCCCGCCAGTTCCATCATGCGCGGGATCGAGCCGCGGGTCGCCATGCCGATACCCGCCCAGGCCGTCCAGTCGATCGCGATACCGCGCGCGCCGGGTCGTTGCCGCGGAAGCGCGAGCATGCACTTGCAGAGCAGGTCGTTCGCGGCGCTGTAGTCGGTCTGCCCTCCGTTGCCGAATCGCCCGGCAACGGACGAGAACACGACGGCCGCGCGCAGCGGCGCGCCGCGCAGCGCGCGCATCATCGCGTGCCAGCCGATGGACTTGACGTCGAAGACGAGGTCGTACTCGCGCGCATCTTTGTCTTGCACCATGCGGCTGATCTCGATGCCCGCGGCGTGGACGAGAACGTCGACGCGCTCGTGACGCGTGCGCACGTCCGCCATGACGCGCTCGACCGCCTCCGCCTGCGTGAGATCGACCTGGTGGTAGAAGACCTGCCCACCACAGGCTTCGACGGTCCGCATCGCCGCGAGCGCGGCGTGAGCACGCTCGAGACGCGCGAGCTCGCGCTCGATGCGTGCGGGCGTCGCCTTCTCGCCCGCGTCGCGCAACCGGTCGAAGATCGCGCGCTTGAGTCCCTCGCGATCGCGGCCGAACGCGGCGAGATCGGGGTCGTTGGGATCGGGCGACGCGGCGAGGTCGAGCAGGTGGAAGGTCCCCTGCGTGGCGCGCGCGAGGTCGGCGACGATCGCGGAGACGATGCTCCCGGCAGCGCCGGTGACGACGAAGACCGAGTCCGGCCCAAGCATCAGGTCGGTCATCGTTCCGTCGACCGGGATCTCCTTGAGCCCCACGCCGAAGCGGACGCCACCGTGGATGCCGATCTCGACGGCGCCGGGATCGCGGAGCGTCTCCTCGATGAGACGCTCGGCGGGCTCCGCCGTGCGGCGTCCCGCTTCGAAGTCGACGACTTTGCAGAGCACCGCCGCACGCTCGCGCTTGAAGGCCTTCACGAACCCGACGACGGCGCCGCCGAGCGGATTCTCGGCGCCCGCCGCGCCGTAACCGTGCAGGCCGCCGAGGCGCGTGGCGGCGACGAGGAAAGTCCCGGAATCGGCAAGGGCGCCGCCCAACGCGTGGATCGTCCTGTGCAGGTGCTTGACGACGCGCAGCGTCGCCAGCGACCACTCGTCCGCGGTCATCTCCTCGATGGCCGCGTGCGGATCGAGGGCGCGCAACCAGTAGAGGCCGTGGATCGGGCCCTCAGCTCGCCACGCGTCGATTTGCGCGAGAAGCGCGTCGGTCTCGGTGTCGGCTTCGAGCGCGAGCACG
>CAZPJJ010000083.1:0-12405 GCA_964586535.1 uncultured Acidobacteriota bacterium
GGCAGCGGCAGCAGGCCGGCGGCGACGAGCACGAGGCCGAGCTGCGTGCGGAAGCTGTTCGCGACGAGGCGCAGCGCCTGGAGCGCACCGCGCCACGCCTGGCGCGGCGTCCCCAGCAGCAGGCGCACGAGGCGCAGCGCGAGCGCGGCGATCGCGAGCGCGGCGGCCCAGCCCAGGGCGAGCGCGGCGCGCTGCAAGCCGCCCGGCCGGAAGGTCACCGCCGCGACCGAGCCGCCGGTCTGCGGATCGGGAATCTCGAGCACGTCGGCGCGGCGCCCTTCGAGGACGAGTTCGCGCCAGCGGGCGGCGTCCTGGCGGGCCGGCGGAGCGGGCGGCGCCTCGAGCAGATCGGAGCCGACGAGCCTTCCCCCCGCATCGAACCACGCGAGCGCGGGGCGGCGGCCGAGCGAATCGGGCAGCGAGCCCGGCGGGCGCGTGCGGCTGCGCAGGCCGCGCAGCGGATCGGCGTCGGCGCGGCTGGGGACGTTGTCGGGCGTGTCGTGGACCGCGAGCAGCCACGAGCCGCCTTCGGTGCGCGCGACCTCGGCGACGAGAAGCGCGACGTCGCCGCCGACGAAACGCAGCGAGGCGGACTCGGGCTCGCGGATCGTGCCGGCGGGCGAGGCGGTGAGCAGCGGCTCGGGCTCGACGGGCGGGATGCCGGAGAGGAACGCGTCCTCGAGACGGCCGTCGGCGCCGAAGCGCCACACCCCCGAGGCGAGGCCGTGTTCGCCGAGCGCGCTCTTCCACCAGAGATCGATCGCGTCGCGCTCGGGCGCGAGGCGGCTGCTGCCCGCGGGCGGCACGGCGAGGTCGATCGTCTCGCGCAGCGCGTCGCGCCAGAGCAGCACGCGGTCGCGGATCTCGGGGACGATCGTAGTCTCCATCGTCGCGCGTGCGCCGGGTGCGACGCCCGCACCGTGCCCGATCCCCGCGATGAATCCCGCCGTCGCGGCGCCGAGGACGACGGCGAGCGTCCTGTCGCGGCCGAGCAGGCGCGCGAGCGCGAGCGACGCGGCCCAGGGCAGCGCGGCGAGGGCCAGCAGCGCGAGCCAGCGCGCGGCGAGATCGCCGTGCGCGGCGGTGATCTCGAGCGGGCCGAGTGCCGCGGCGCGCGTGATGACGAGCGCGAGCGGCCATCCGGCGAGGAGCGCGAGCGCGGCGAGCGCGGTGGCGACGCGGCGCGTGGCGAGGCGCGCGGGCAGCGGCATCAGGCCCGCGAGCGCGACGAGGCCGATGCCCGTGATGACGGCCGAGGCAGGCGTGTCGACGAAGGCGGCGGGAATCTCTCCGAGCGTCGCGCGCGCCCACGCGGCCCACGGCGCATCGCTGCCGATCGCGCCCGCGTGGCGCAGCGCGGGGGCGGTGAGCAGCAGCAAGACGCGCGCGAGCACGACGCCCCAGAGCGCCGCGCGTGCGTCGACGAAGGCGCGGCTCATCACGGCGACGGCGAGGATCAGCGCGACGAGCGCGCGGCGGCGCGTCTCTTGCGCGTGGCGGTCGTCGGCGTGCGGGCGCGCGCCGAGCGAGAGCCGCGCGGCGACGCTGCGCGGGCTGGCCATGAGCGGCACGAGCGACCACATCGCGGGGTCGTCGGCGACCGCGGGCGAGACATCGACATCGGCGCGCAGGCCCTCGCCCAGCGACTGCCAGCGGACGCGCGCTTCGACGCCGAGCTCGGCGGGTGGGGCGAGGGGGCCGGGGTCGGGCTCGGTGGGAAGCGGGTACTCCGCGGCGACGATCAGCAGCGGCGCGGACGCGTGCGTGCGCGCGTGGAAGAGGCGCAGCGCGAGCCCACGGCGGAGGACGAGCGTCGCCGGGCCGAGCGCGAGGCGCTCTCTGAGCGCGCCCGCCTCGGCGCCGTCGAGCGGCGTCGTCCATCCCGACCAGGCGAGCGGCGAGAGCGTGCGCGCGTCGAGCACCGCGACGCCGGTCGCGGGGCCGAGCTGCTCGCGACGCGGGCCGATCCAGCGAAAGTCCCCGCCCGCGGGCGGTGGCTCGGCGACGGCGACGTCCAGCCTACCGAGCAGCCCGGACCACTGCGCTTCGGCGGCGGCGCTCGCGCGCTCGAGGGCGTCGGAGGGCGGGGGCAGCGGGACGAGTTCCGGCACGAGGACGACGAGCGTCAGCAGCGGGATCGCGACGAGCGCCGCGCGCTGCGCCTGCGGAAGGGCGCGGCGCCACGCGAGCAGCACAACCAGCGCCGCCACCGCGAGGAACGCCCCCGCCTGCGCGGCCGCAATCCCCGGCAACAGCGCCGCCACCGCCCCCGCCCCCGCCGCAACGACCGCCACGACCCGCGTCGCGACGGATGTGCTCGGTGGTGAGGGCGCCGGGTGCACCGGTGCCATCGTGTCGTCAGCCATCGCGTGATTATGTGGGGACAGGCGAGATAGGGGGACAGGCGACTTAGGGGGACAGGCGAGATAGGGGGACAGGCGAGATAGGGGGACAGGCGAGATAGGGTGCCTGTCCCCTTCAATCGACACTTCTCAGGATGGGCGAGAGGCTGTGCACGCGCAGCACCGGCAGGCCGTCGTGCATCTCGAGCATGCCCGTGGCGCGGGCGGTGAGGGCGGCCCACTCGGGGTTGATGGAGAAGGGGCGGCCCTCTTCGCCGGCGAGCAGAAAGACGATGCCGTCGTCGCCGCGTTCGCGGACGAGCAGGCCGGGGGGGACGCCGCCGGACAGGCAGCGGACGGCGCAAGCGCGGTGGATCTTGCCCGTCGCGGGGCGCATCACGCCGAGATAGCACTTCGTGTCGACGATTTCTCCGGTCACGGTGATGAGCCCGACTTGCTGGGCGGGAAAGCTGGCGATCGAGTCGGGCGGCGGCGCGAGGATCGTGAACGATGCGCGGTCGTTCATCTCGATCATCGTCGCGCCTTCGCGATAGACGAGCGAGCCCGTGAAACGCACGCGCGCGCCGTGATGGCCCTCTGCCCACTCGGGGATGCCGTGCTTACCGAAACCGACGACGACGAGGCGCGCCGCGGCGGAGGTGTCGTCGGGAACGAGGCGCAGCGCGGGGACGGGCGTCTCGAGGAGCGTGCCCTCGAAGGTGCGCGCGACGCCGAACTCGAAGACACCGGTGGGCTGAGGGCGCTGCGCGACCGCGACGACGGCGACCGCGGTGAGAGGCGCCAGGATCGCGGCGAGGGCGGCGACGCGCACGAAGCGCCGCAGGCGCGCCGGCCATGGCAGGTAATTGACGTAGAAATCGTCGCTGCGTTTGTCTGTCATGGTTGCTCCAAGACGGCCGGGCCGTCGACCGGCGCGCCCTCTTGCGGGGTCCCCGGAGGATGCGCTTCGGGGTGGACGTACACCGCGCCGTCGACGACGCGCGTGCGATAGGTCGCGATGCGCTCGTCGAAGGGCGGCGGACTCTGGCCGTCGTGAGGGCGGTACTGCCAGCCGTGCCAGGGACAGGTGATGCAGCCGTCGACGACGCGACCCTCGCCGAGCGGTCCGCCCTGATGACGGCAGACGTTCGAGGTGGCGTAGATGCGCCCCTCGTGGCGGAAGAGGGCAAGGCGAGTGTCACCGACGACGACGACCTTGCCGCGTCCCTCGAGCATGTCCGCGACCCGCGCGACGTGCACGAATCCGCCCTCGAGGGCGACGGCATGCGCGCGATCGAACGACGCCTCGCGTTGCGCGGCGGCGATGTGCAAACCGAAGACGAGCGCGGCGCCGGCGCCCAAGACGATGGGATAGGCAACGCTGCGCTCGGCTTGAAGCGCGCCATAGGCGACATGCAACACGACCAGCCCGTACGCCACGAGCACGAGCAGATGAAGGCGCTTCCACGCAGACGCGCCGAGCACCTTGAGCCAGAAGTCGTGGCTGGTGGCCGCCATGAGGAAGAGGATTACCAGCGCAGCGAGTCCCAGAGGCTCAAACGGAAAATGCGAAATCGAGCCCGCCGGGGAGACGAAGGGATCGTAGTCGCGCTGATACGCCGTGAGCAGCGAGACGAGCGGGTTCTCGTCGCCGAGCGCATGGAACTGGATCGTGGCGAAGGCAGCGTGAACGAGAGCCAGCAGGAACATCGCGACGCCGAGATGCCGTCGGTTGAAGAGCAGCGGCAAGAAGCGCCGATCGAGACGCGCGAGCGGCCCGATGCAGAGAACCACATGCAGCAGCGCGAAGGCAGCGAGCGCGCTGCCGCGGATGATCAGCGTCTCGGCGGTGACGCGCGCGTCGATCGCCGTGGTGATGGCCGCGAACGTGCCGAAGACAACAGCGATGCCAGCGCCAAGCGCGAGGTCGTAGGCTCGTTTGGCGGCGTTCCACGAGACGGCGCGGTATCCGTGCGACATGGAATCACCGTGTTTCCGGCAGAGCGATCTGCCCGAGCGTCTCCCCATGGGCGAGAGAATGCAGAACGACGGCGCCGCCGCGCTCCGCTTCTGGTGGCAGCGCAAAGCGCCACGTACCTGGGCCGGGCAGCGAGCCGAGGAATACCCGCGCACCAGCCGAGTCGCCGTCGGGTTGGTAGAACACGACGAGCGAGGGCCTTTCGAGGTCGCGCGCCACGTCGATTTCGAGCTGTCTCGTGACGCCGCTGGCGCCGCGCTCGCCACGCAAGACGACATCGACGGCGAACTCGGGCCACGGCTGCTTCCATTGTTCGATCACGATCGGCAGCGGGTCGGGAGTCGGCAGCGACGCTCGCGCGCTCGCGTCCGTCGCGGGAAGCGGAGGTCGCAGCGCCAGCGCGAGGCCCGCGAGGAAGGGCACGAGGAGCGCGAGCGCCCACGCGAGTCGACGATGCCGTTTGTGCAGGCCCGCCGAAGCGACGGGGCGATCCGCCTCGCCGAGCGCGTTCTCTCCACGCGCGGCGTTCCGCCAGCGCAGGAGCAGCCACGGCCAGAGCGCGACGAGTCCTGGTGTGATCACGCTACGGAACGCGAAACCAGCCCCGCGGGTGACGGGATCGATGAGATGGAGCCCACGGACGTGCAACGCCAACGCGGCGACGACGCCCGCCGTGACGTACACGCCGAGCAGAGCCACGAACCAGCGCGCGAGTTCTTCGATCATGAGCCGCCTCCGTCGTTCGCCGGCCAGCCGGGCTGCTCCCCGCGCACATCCCAGAGCAGCGCGCGCAGGATCTCGGCGACGCTCCAGGCCTGGGCCGCGGCGCCTTTCGGCCGATGCGGCGCGTCGCCGTCCGCGATTTCGGCGATCGTGCCGGCGCACCCTTCGTGCAGATGCGGCACGAGTGCCGCGAGAGCGGCGCGGGCTTCGCGCCGGCCCGCCTCGCCGCGCAGACGCACGAGCGCCGTCGCATAGGGCCCCAGCAACCACGGCCAGACGGTGCCCTGGTGATAGGCACCGTCGCGTTGGAAAGGGCCGCCTTCGTAGCGCGGTCGGTAATTCGCATCCGCGGGATCGAGAGTGCGGAGTCCCATCGGCGTCAGCAGGCGCTCTTCGACGACGCGCAGGACGGAGCGCGCTTCGGAATCGGGAAGCACGGGGTAGGGAAGCGCGAGCGCGAGAATCTGGTTGGGGCGGATCGAAGCATCGGGTCCGGCGTCCGTGACGACGTCGTAGAGACATCCGGCTTGGTCGTTCCAGAACTGCGCCACGAACGCGCGCCTGGCGCGGCCGAGCAGCGTGCCGGCCTCATGAGCCCGCTCCACGTCACCGAAGCGCGCTTCGAGCGCCGCGAGAATCGCGAGCGCGTTGATCCAGAGCGCTTGGATCTCGACGGGCTTTCCATGTCGCGGCGTGACGACCCAGTCGCCGACCTTCGCGTCCATCCACGTGAGTTGCACGCCGAACTCGCCGGCGCGCAGAAGGCCGTCTTCATCCACGCGGATTCCATGACGCGTTCCCGCGACATGCCAATGCACCGCCTCGCGCAACGCAGGCAGCAGGGCGTCGCGGACCGTCGTCTCATCACCCGTGCACGCCAGGAAGTGGTGGACCGCGACGAAGAACCACAGCGTTGCATCGACGGTGTTGTACTCGGGCCGCTCGCCGTCGTCGGGGAAGCGATTGGGCAGCATTCCCTGATCGAGACTCCGTGCGAACGTGAGCAGGATCCTGCGCGCGTCGTCGTGGCGTCCGGTCGCCAGACAGAGGCCCGGAAGCGCGATCATCGTGTCGCGGCCCCAATCGGCGAACCAGTGATAGCCCGCGATGATCGTGCGCAGATCGTCCCCGCGGCGAACGATGAATTGATCGGCGGCGAGGGCGAGGGTCGGGGCGAGTGGCTCGTCTGGCGGGAGCTCGGCGACGAGCGCCTCGCGGCGCGCGCGTTCGCGTGCGAGCAGCGCGTGCCCGTCGCGCCCGTCGACGGGTGACGTCGATGCGAGGACGGCGACGCTCCTGCCGGGCTCGAGGGTCACGACGAGTTCCCCGGGAGTGAACAGATCCTCCGCGAAGTCGAAGCCGCGCTCGCGTTCGATGGCGAAGTGGAAATGGCGATACCAGTCGGAACCCGGCTCGAAGCGCGCGCCGTCCGCTCGCAGGGACACGGTCGGCGAGTCGGGGCAGGGACGCCAACACAGGGTGTCCTTGGCGCTATGCACGGTCTCGTCGAGAGGCATCGCGGGCCCGAGAGCATGCACGTCGCGGCATGTCAAGAAGGGCCGCAGACGCAACGTTGCGGGCTCGCTCGCCCCCTGCAGCGTGTACACGATCACGCGCGTCGGCTCGCCGTCGAGAGCGGCGATGGTCTTGACGAGGCGCGCGCCTTCGACTTCGAACTCGAAGACAGGAAAAGCGCCTCGCGTGAAGCGCGCGAGTTGGCGCCAGCCGGCGGGGTGGACGGCGGCGGGGAAGGCGTTGGACGAGAGCGCGACGGGCGCGTGGGCGCCGATGGCGAGCGTCTCGTCGAGCTTGGCGAGCAGAACGACGCGAGCGACGGGTGGCTTCGTCGCGGCGACGAGAAGACCGTGGTAGCGCCGCGTGTGCGCGCCCGAGAGCGTCGAACTCGCCCAGCCGCCGAGTCCGTCCGTTTCGATCCACTCGATCGCGCTCGCGGCCTCGAAGGAGTCGAGGTGATCGCGATCGATGACGATCTCGGGCATATCATGGCGGTCGCTCATCGAGGCACCTGGGGCAGCGTCTCGGCAAGAAGGAGCGCGTGCCCATCGGAATCGCGCACGAGCGCGCCCTCGCGGAGACCGATCTCGAGCGAGGTCGCTTCGATCGCGCCCGGCGACACCTGGCGCCCGCCGGCTTTGCGCACCGGTGCGAGCAGCGACGAAGCGTCGTCGACGGCGATCGCGACATGCCAATGCCAGAGGTCGTTGGCTCGCGTGTCGAACGGAGCCGCGCGCCCTTCCTCCGGCGCGAGGTACTCCAACAGCTCGATGCCCGGCCCGCTCGCGGCGCGCAGCGTCGTGATGCGCAACCGTGCGCCGAAGACGTTGTTGAGGCGCTCTTGCTCGATGCCCCAGTTCTCACTCGTTCCCGCGATGGTCATGCCGAGCGCATCGCGATAGAGCCCGAGGGCGCGGTCGGTGTCGGCGACGACGATGGCGGTGTGGTCGATGCCGAGGAAGAGCCTGCCGTCTTGGCGATGCCAGCGCGGATCGCCCTTGCCCGCGGGAAAACGGAGAATCTCGAGGACGTGGCCTTCTGGATCCTTGAAATAGAAAGCCTCGATGCCGCCGGCGGCGGTGTTCCAATCGGGGAGGCGCTGCGGCCCCGGCGACGCGTGACGCACGCGGTTCGCCCGCAGTCGCGCGTAGGCAAGATCCATGTCGCTCACGACGATCGCGATGTGCTGAAACGCATGGTCGTTCGAGCGCGCGTCGGTGGGAATGGGGCGTCCTTCGGGAGCGAGAAAGTCGAGAAGATCGACGCGCTCGGCGCCGAGCTGAAGGTGGATGATCCGCGCTCGCGTGCCGAAGACGCCGAGCAGGCGCTCGGCGGCATCGCTCGCGATCTCGCTCTCGCCGAGGATTTCGAACTCCAACACGTCGCGATAGAAGGGAACGACCGTGTCGGCATCACCGACCGTGATCGTGATCGGCCCGACCGCGCGGGCTTGCGCGCCCGCGGGCATCGCGCCGGTGAGCAGGACGAACGCGACGGCCGGCAGCATCGCGAGGCAACGACGTCCATTCATCGGCACATTCTCTCGGCCAGGTGGTCACCGACTCGCAGCGCGTTGGCGATGATCGTCAGCGAGGGGTTCACGGCTCCGCAAGAGGGAAAGAAGCTTGCGTCGACGGCATAGAGGTTGTCCAGCTCGTGGGCTTTGCAGTTCAGGTCCAGCACGGACGTGCGAGGGTCGATACCGAAGCGGAGCGTCCCGTTCTGATGGCTGGTACCGCCGATGTCGAGCCGGTCGCCGACGTACACCTGATCGCACTTCGCGTGGCCGGGGCAACCGCAGCGCGAGAGCACCTCTGCCATCTTCCGATGAAGCCGACGGTAGGCTTCCATGTTGTTCTCGGTATAGCTCAAGCGGATCGATCCGTCCGGCCGAAGCGAGACGCGGTTGTTCGGGTCGGGAAGATCCTCCGCCGTGAGAAAGAACTCGATCGCGTGCGTCGACAGCTCGGCTCCGGTACGACCCGGAACCTTCTCGTGCGCGAGGGACCAGAGCCACTCGGTATCCATCTTGCCCATGAGCTGGGCCGAGCCGAGCGGCAGGTCCGAGTCGTCCGCGCGGTGATAGAAGTCGAAGATGCCGAACGCCTTCTGGAACAGCGAGGGGTTCGGCTCGTCCGAGATGGCGATGAACGTGCCGTTGTTGTGGGCCATGTAATTGCGGCCGACTTGGTCCGACGCGTTGGCAAGTCCGCGGGGGTGCTTATCGCTCGAAGACCGGAGCAGGAGCGCCGCGGAGTTGACCGCCCCTGCCGAGACCACCACGAGATCCGCACGGAACGCGAGCGTCTCGCCCTCGCGCTCGACGACGACTCGGTCCACGGAGCGGCCGGAGGCGCCGGTCTCGAGCCTCTTGACGAATGCACCGGTGAGAAGAGTGACGTTCGGGTACTCCAGCGCCGGCTTGACGCAGACGACATGGGAATCTGCCTTCACCTCCGTCGGATCGGGGAAACCGTCGAAGGCGGAGAGGACAACGGGCGCTTCTGGATGCCGTTTCTCGGAGAGACGCACACCGAGCGGCACCGGGGCCGGCCGCAGGCCGATGCGCTGCAAGTCCTCGTAGAGGCGCTGCATCCGGCGTTCGAAGGGAAGCGGTGCGTGCGGGAAAGGCTTGCTCGCAGGAGGCTCCGTCGGGTCGGCGCCGCGCGTCCCGTGCACGGAGTAGAGCTCTTCGGCGCGCGTGTAGTAGGGCTCGAAGATGTCGTAGCCGATGGGCCACGCCGGAGAGATGCCGCCCCAGTGCCGCACTTCGCCGAAGTCGGACTCGCGCAGCCTCAGGAGCGCTGCGCCGTACATCTTCGTGTTTCCGCCGACCCAATAGTGCTGATAAGGCCGAAAGGGGCGGTCGTGCCTGTCATACCACGCGTCGCGGGCCTGGTAGCGCCCCTTGGCGACGAGTGCAGCGTCCCAGTTCTCCCGCTCGCGAGGGAGAAACTCGCCGCGCTCGAGCACGAGGATCTTCAAACCCGTGGGCGCGAGGCGCCAGAGCAGCGTACCTCCCCCCGCGCCCGTACCGACGATGATCACGTCGTAGCGTTCACTGCTCATGGAAGGTACCCCCGGGCGATGTCGCTGCGGGTCGCGCAGCCAGCGCCAGCAATGCGTTGTGGCGACAACGGAAGAGACAGTGCGCGGAGCCCCGGTGATCGAGCTTCGCGCAGAAGACGTGGTGCGAGCCGCGGACGCGCACGTAGGCCTCCGCGGCGCCGAGCATGCCGAGCATGGGGCCGGCGATGTAGATCCAGAAGTGATCGAAGATTCCGGACGGGAGCGCCGAAGCCAGCGACCGCGCAGGGTTGATCGACATGCCGGAGTAGGGCGCGCCCACGACGATGAAGAGGCATACGAGAAGGCCTGCCGCCACGGGGGTCCATCGCGCGAGCCGCGGATGGTTGGAGAGCACGAGCACGGCGAGCATGAGTGTCCCGGCCATCGCGAACTCGCCGACGAGAGCGGCGTGGACACCCGCGCCGCCGGGCGAGGTCGCGATGAAGCGAACGGAGCCGTCCGCGAGCGCATTGCCGAGGACCACGTATGCGAAGCCGACGCCCGCGAGGCCGCCGGCGATCTGTGCGGCGACAAAGAAGGCGGCATCGATTGGAGCCATCTTGCCGAGCCGGAGAAACGTGAGCGTCACCGCGGGATTGAGATGAGCGCCGGATCGTTTGCCCCACGGTGACGTGATGATCGCGATCGCCGTCGCGCCCATCGCGAGACCCATCAGCACGCGGCGCACGTCACCGTCCCCGATCGCCGCTCGCAAGGGCGAGGCGGGGTGCTCGAGCGCGGTCGCCGCCAGGCAGGCCGCGACCATGAAGGTGCCGAGACCCCACGCTTCGGCGAGGTACTCCGGCCAGTGTTCGCGAAGGGCGCGCGCGATCATCGACCGTGTCTCCGGCTCAGCCGTTGTCCGAGAAGCCGGGGTAGAGCGTCATACCGCCATCGACGAAGAGAGAAACGCCGTTGACGTAGTCCGAATGGTCCGACGCGAGCCAGACGGCCGCGCGGCCGATGTCCTGCACTTCTCCGATGCGCTGGTAGGGGATCAGCGTGAGCAACGACGCGAGCGCTTCGGGCCTTTCCCAGGCTTCGCGGTTTATCGAGGTGCGAATCGCGCCCGGCGCAATGCTGTTCACTCGGATGCGCGAGGGGGCGACCTCCTGCGCGATACTCTTCATCATCAGCATGACGCCGCCCTTCGATGCGGCGTAGTTGACATGCCCGGCCCACGGGATCACCTCGTGCACGGACGATATGCAAATAATTTTGCCGAGCGCCGCCGAAACCTCGGGGCGAAGACCGCGGCGCTTGAATTCGCGGACGGCCTCGCGCGCGCAGAGGAACTGCCCCGTGAGATTGACGCCGATCACGCGATTCCACTGGGCGAGCGTCATCTCTTCGAACGGCGCGTCCTGCTGGATGCCGGCGTTGTTGACGAGGATGTCGACCGTGCCGAATGCGGCTACGGTCTCGCGGAACATCGAGCGCACGTCGTCCTCGCTCGAGACATCCCCGCGAACGGGTATCGCAGTACCGCCGGCGCCCTCGATCTCGGAGAGCACCTCTCGCGCCATGCCGAGGTTGTCGTCCGACCGGTAGTTGACCGCGACCGCGGCGCCCGCTTCCGCGAGCGAGAGCGCGATGCCGCGCCCGATTCCCGACGTGGCGCCGGTGACGAGAGCGATCTGGCCCTCGAGAATCTTGTGGACGGTGCACACTGGTTGCACCTCGCCTTGCTGCGACGGTTTCATCATTCCTCCATGTGTTGCGTGCTGCAGGTCGTGCATGCGCACGACGTCAATGCGGAGCGCGCCGCGGCTGCAGAAGTTTGGCGACCAGTCCGGTCCAGCCGGTCTGGTGCGAGGCGCCCACGCCTCGGCCGTCGTCGCCGTGAAAATACTCGTAGAAGAGCACGTGGTCCCGGAAGTGCGGATCGCTCTGCACGAGCGATGCGCCGCCGTGGACGGCGCGGCGGCCGTGCTCGTCGCGCAGGAAGATGCGCGTCAGACGTCGCGAGATCTCGTCGGCCGCGTCGAGGATCGTGACGAAGCGTCCCGAATCTGTCGGGCACTCGATCTTGAAATCGTCGCCGTAGTAGTGATGGAACTTCTGCAGCGATTCGACGAGCAGGTAGTTCACGGGAAACCAGATCGGACCGCGCCAGTTGGAGTTGCCGCCGAAGAGATGCGTGTCCGACTCCCCTGGCGTATACCGGACCGTGTAGTCCGTGCCGTCGCAGTGCAGGACATACGGCTCGTCGAGGTGGTGGCGCGAGAGGGCGCGCACGCCGTAGGGCGAGAGGAATTCTCTCTCGTCCAGCATGCGCCGGAGGACTTTCTTCATGCGTGAGCCGCGCACGAGGGAAAGGAGCCGGCGTTCTCCGCGGCCGGGCTCGTTCCAGCGGGAGACGAGCGCTGCCAGGCGCGGGCGGTTCTCGAGCACCCACTCGAGGCGGCGGCGAAACTCGGGCAAGCGGTCGAGAAGCTCGGGCTCGAGCGTCTCGACGGCGAAGAGCGGGATCAGGCCGACCATCGAGCGCACACGCAGCACTTCGTTGTGGCCGTCCGGCATGTGCAGCACGTCGTAGTAGAACTGATCCTCATCGTCCCAGAGGCCGATGCCTTCGTCCGCGATGTTCGACATGGCCTCGGCGATGTGAAGGAAGTGTTCGAAGAACTTGGTCGCGATGTCCTCGTAGACACGGTTGTGGCAGGCGAGTTCGAGGGCGATGCGCATCAAGTTGAGCGAGTACATCGCCATCCAGCTCGTGCCGTCGCTCTGGTGGAGGTGCCCGCCCGTCGGCAACGGCGCCGAGCGATCGAAGAC
>CAZPJJ010000084.1:0-12393 GCA_964586535.1 uncultured Acidobacteriota bacterium
GGTAAGCCGCGGAAAGGTCCGAGTTCCCGCGGAGTTGCGCGTGGCCTTGACGCTCGCGTCGCGCGTTCGTCACGGATTTGTCAGGCGCCCCGCCTAGAGTCAGGGGTCGCCGCGATCCCGCGGCCCGACGCGCGCCCCGACGCGCCACGAAAGACCCGCCGATGCCCCGCCTCCTCGACTCGCTCCTCGCGTCGCTCGTCGTTCTCGTGCTCCTGCCCGCCGCCGCCGCGCAGACGATCTCGATCAAGGGGTCGGATACGCTCTTGATCTTGAATCAGGAGTGGGCCGACGCCTTCATGGCCGAGAACCCGGGCATCAAAGTCGAAGTGCAGGGCGGCGGCTCGGGCCGGGGCATCACGGCTTTGCTCGCCGGCGAGGTCGATCTCGCCGCGGCCTCGCGGCCGCTGAAGCAGGCCGAGATCGACGACTTCATCGAGCACTACGGCAGCTTGCCGCTCGCCGTGCCGGTCGCGATGGACGGAGTGGGCATCTATGTGCACCACGACAACCCGATCACGTACCTGTCGATCGCGCAGCTCGAGAAGATCTTCAAAGGCGAGATCACCAACTGGAAGGCCGTCGGCGGGGGCGACAGGCAGATCATGATCTACACGCGCAACAAGGAGTCGGGCACCTACGAGTTCGTGCGCGAACACGTGCTGAAGAACGGCGAATACTCGCCGCGCGCCGTGACGGTCTCGACGACGCCCGCGCTCATCGCCGCGGTGGGCCGCACGCGCTCGGCGATCGGCTACGGCGGCATCGCCTACTCGGAAGGCGCGCGCGTGATCCGCGTGCGACGCGATGCGGAGTCGCAGCCGCTCTGGCCGACGAACGAAAGCATCATCGACGGGACCTACCCGCTGAGCCGCCCGCTCTACCTCTACGTGAACCCGGCGCGCTGGTCCGCGCCCGTCGAGCGCTTCCTTCAGTTCGCGCTCGGCGAGGCGGGCCAGAAGATCGTCGCGTTCGTCGGCTACTACCCCATTCCCGAGAGCCGCAAGGCGAAGCTGCCGCGCTTCAAGGGCGAGGCGCCGGCGGCTCCGGCGGTGCCCCGCTGAACTCGAGCGCCTTCAGGACGGCCGACTCCGAGACCGCGGCCGTGAACCCCCAGCCCTCGCGCGACACATAGCGCTCGCCCTCCGCCCCTTCGATGGGTATGCCCACGAGAAGCGTCGTCGTCGTCACAGGGTCGGTGTCGGCGTCGCCGGCGACCTCGAAGGTCACGCGCGCCGCCGGGGCGGCGAAGCCCTGCGCCGCGTCGTCGCGGGCGCCGACCGCGCGCGTCGCCCAGACCGTCGCGAGCGCGCGCACGAGTTCGGCCGAGGCCTCGCCGTCCATGCCCGCGGGGCCGCGCCACGCATCGCCGTCTCTCTCGAAGACGAACGAGCCCTGCGCGTTGCCGATCGTCACGCGCCGCGCGCGCTCGACCGGGATCTCGAGCACCTGCCGGGCGACCCAGCTCTGAGCGTCCGCGCGCACCTGCCACGTGGAGAGGCCGCGCACCTCGAAGACGTCGTCCTCGCCCTCGCGGCGCACGTTCTGTATCTGGTACTGCGGCGAGGTGCCGACGTAGAGCACGGTCGTGGCGCCGCCGCTCGTCTCGATCGTCACGCGCCGCTCGAACGCGTCCTCGGCGACGCGCAGCGTCCCGTGATGCTTGGCGCGCGAGACGACCGGCGCGCGCACGGTGAGGCCCTTCAGCGCGGCGAGCAACTCGTCGATGCGCGCACCATCGACGGGGTAGCCGCCGAGCGCCGGAAGCGCGTATCCCTCACCCGCCCGCTCGAGAACGACGCTCTCGTCCGCGGGGCCTTCGATCGTGAGCTTCGTGACGGTCTGATCGGCGAGCTCGGGCACGAGCGGCCGCCGCGCGGCGCCGCCCGCCTCGCGCCACGGCGCGCGCACGGCGACGACGAGCAGAACCTGCACGACGAGAAGCGCGAGCAGAATGCGATGCGTGCGCGTCATGCGTTCGCTCCCTTCGATCCCGCCGCGCGGGCGCGCCGGCGCGAGAGCGTCCAGAAGGCGAGCGCGGCGAGCACGACCACGGGCACGAGGTAGTTGACGATCTCGATCGTCGCCTGCTGACCCGGCTCGAGACGTTCGATCGTGCGCAGTCCCGTCCCGCGCGCGCGGATCTGCAGCAGGTCGGCGTCCTCGCCGGCCCAGTCGATGACGTTCTGCACGTAGCCCAGGTTCTGCGGGAAGAACGAGCCGTCGACCGGACCGAGCGCGCGCGCGACGAAATCGCTCACGAACGCGGCGTTGCCGATGACGACGAGCTTCGTCTCGGGCGAGCGCGCGAGGGGAACGTCATTCCGGCCGTCGTCCTCGCGGCCGGCGTAGAAGCTCGTGAAACGCCCGCTGAGCGCGACGGCGAGCGTGCTCGGCGCGACTTCCGGCGGCACCTCGTAGCCCACCTGCCCCGCTTTCATCGTGTCGTCGTCGGTCCAAGAGCGCGCCGACGAGCGCAAGAGTTCGACGACTTCGAACTCGGCTCCCTCCTTTGGCTTGGCGACGACGGGCGAGCCCCAGTAGATGCCGACGGCATCGACGCGCGCCGCGACGTCGCGCTGCACGAGGCCTTCGTCGCGCACCTCGACGAGGTACGGATAGGGCTCCATCGCCCAGGTCTCGATCGCGCCGAAGGGCGTCATGCGGCGCTCGGGGATCGGCAGCGGCTGATTGCGGTCGTCGAGCACGAGCGTCTTTTCGATCGTCACGCCGAAATGCGCGAGCCACTCCTCGAGGCCCGTCGTCATCGGCACGACCTCGAGGCCGTTTCGCGAGAACGACGTCTTGAACGCCCCCGTCGCGAGCACGACGCGGCCGCCGCGCATCAGGTATTGGTCGACGTGATAGCGCGCCTGGTCGTCGAGGCTCTCGGGGCGGATCAAGAGCAGCGCGTCGATGCCCGCAGCGACGGGCTTGCCCAGATCGATGCGCTCCACCGCGTACTCGCGCTCGAGCGCGCGCGCGATCTCCTCGAACTCGGGCGGCGGCTGCGGCGGCATCTGCCCCTGCATCTGGAGCTGCATGAGCAGCTCGGGCGGCAGCGCCGGATCCGGCACGACGAGGCCGACGGTGCGCAGGAGCCCGGGCACGCGGCGCTCGAGCGAGGCAACGACGCCCTCACGGACTTCCGCCGCGGTGAGATCCTCGGCCGTGAGCCCGAGTTGCTCGACCGCGTCGCCCGCGACGAGATAGCCGTGCAGGAAGAACTCCTCGCCGCTACCGAGCAGTCCCAACGCGTAGGGCTGCGTGCCGAAGCGCTGCTGGACCTCGGCGAGACCCTCGGGGTCGCGGGCGGGATCGATCTCGCGATAGACGAACTTCGCGCCCGCCTTCTCGCCCAGCTCGCGCGCGGCCTCGCGCACGGCGTCGGGTGTCTTGGCGAAGATCTCGGGCAGCGTCTCGGGCGTGAAGACCGCGATGAGCGTGACCTCGCCCGGCAGCGACTCGAAGACCGCCTCGGGGCCGCGGAAGCCCGCCGCGACGCGCTTGATCGCGCGCGTCAGGTCGTACTCGAGGTTGCGCAGGCGGACGTCGATGTCGCCGTCGGGCAGCGCCTCGACCGCGATGAGGTCGTCGAAGCCGTAGCGCTCGTACTGATCGCCCATGCGCACGACGAGCGAGAAGTAGGCATTGACGATACCCGCCTCGTACTTCGACGCGAGGCGGAAGGGCGTGCTGCGCACGCCGAAGCGCGAGGTCGCCTCGGCCTCGACGGCCTCGTCCTCGCCGGGATCGACGATCTCGACGCGCACCTTGCCGCGCGCGACCGAGGCGTACTCGTCGAGCAGATCCTCGATCTGCGGCACGAGCGGGGCGAGCTTGGGGTGCGTGCGCTGCGAGAAGTAGCCCGTGATCGTCACGGGATCCTCGAGCGCTTCGATGATGCGCTCGGTCGCCGGCGAGATGGAAAAGGCGCGCTCGGCGGTCAGGTCGAGGCGCGCGCGCAGGCCGCTGGCGACGAGGGCATTGAGGGCGACGAGGTTGAGCGCCACGAGGACGAGCGTGACGAGCGTGGCGCGGCGTTCTTGGGCGAGCGTGGTCATGGGCGCCTCACTCCGCCATGCGCTTGCGGCGCAGCGTCGCCACGCTCGCCGCCAAGAAGAACCCCGTGATCGAGAGGTAGTAGACGAGATCGCCGAGGTCGAGCACGCCGCGCGCGATGCTCTCGAAGCGGCTGCTGCTCCCGAGCGCGCGCAGGATCTCCGCCGTGCGGTCCGGGAAGAGCCCCGTCACCGCCTCGCTGCCGATCGCCGTGAGCCCGAGGCAGACGACGAGCGCCAGAATGAACGCCAGGATCTGGTTCTCGGTGATGGCCGAGAGGAAGTGCCCGATCGCCAGGTACGCCGCACCGAGCAGGAGCGCCGCGACGTAGCCGCCCACGACGGGCCCCAGGTCGAGCGGGCCGAGCACGAGCACCGTCACGGGCAGCGAGAGCGTCAGCATCAGTCCCATCGCGAGCAGGATCAGGCTCGCGAGGAACTTCCCGAGCACCAGCTCGTGGTCGCGGACCGGCAGCGTGAGCAGGATCTCGATCGTCCCCTGCTTCTGCTCTTCGGCCCAGAGCCGCATCGTCAGCGCGGGCACGAGCAGCACCATCAGCAGCGGGATCGCGTCGAAGAGCCCGCGCAGGTCGGCGATACCGCGCGAGAAGAAGCCCTGCACGTTGAAGAACGTGAAGAGCGCCGCACCGGAAAAGACGAGCAGGAACACGAACGCGATCGGCGAGCCGAAGGCCGCGCCGAGCTCGCGTTCGACGAGGGCGCGCACGCGGTTCATGGGCGGCCCTCCCTTGCCGCGGACGCGCCGGCGAGGGCGCCGCCGCTCAGCTCGCGGAAGACCTGCTCGAGCGTGCGATCGTCGCGGCGCAGCGCGCGCAAGGGCCAGCCGCGCGCGGCGATCGCCGCCGCCACGCGTTCGCCGATCTCGTCGCGCCCGGCGAGCGTCAGCCGGTACGTGTGAAAGCCGTCCTCGCCCGCGACCGCATCGACCCCCGTCACGCCCTCGACCGCCAGCAGCACCTCGCGCCCGAGCGCGATGTCGCCAGGCGCGCAGGTAACCACCTGCGCGCGCCCGCGCGTCAGCTCGTCGAGCGCCCCGTCCGCGCGCACCTGGCCGTCGATGAGGATGACCACGCGGCTGCACGTCGCCTCGACCTCGGGAAGGATGTGCGTCGAGAGCACGATCGTTTTCGCTTCGCCCATGCGGCGGATGAGGTCGCGCACCTCGACGATCTGGTTCGGGTCGAGACCCGTCGTCGGCTCGTCGAGGATGAGGATCTCCGGGTCGTGGAGGAGCGCCGCCGCGAGGCCGACGCGCTGCCGGTAGCCCTTCGAGAGCTGCCCGATCGGCCGCCCCAGCACGTCTTCGATCGCGCAGAGTTCCGCGACGCGCGCGATCGCCCGCTCCGCCTCGCCGCGCCCGACCAGCCCGCGCATCCGGGCCACGAAGTGGAGGTAGTCGCGGGCGATCATCTCCAGGTAGAGCGGCGCGTTCTCGGGCAGGTAACCGATGCGCCGTTGCACCTCGAGAGGGTCCGCGACGACGTCGAAACCCGCCACCCGCGCGCTGCCCGAGGTCGGAAGCAGGTACCCCGTGAGGATCTTCATGGTGGTGGTCTTGCCCGCCCCGTTGGGGCCCAGCAAGCCGACGATGCGCCCGCTTTCGATCGCGAACGACGCCCCGCGGAGCGCGAGCGTGGCGCCGTAGCGTTTGGTCAGGCCGCTCACCTCGATCATGCCTGCGTCTCTCCTCCATCCGGCGCAGCGCCCGGGGAAGCGCGGGAATATTGCCAAAAGCGGCCGAGGTATCGCCACTCGTTCGTCCGCACTCGTTCGGGAATGAGTTTTGGGGAAAACAAAACTTTCTTTATAGCAAGTCTCGGTTTTCTTCGTAGGATTCCGGCGGACGGCGCCGCCCCGCGAAGCGCCGGGGGGTCCGCCATGCACCCGATCCTCTTCTACCTCGGTCCCATTCCGATTCCCGCGTTCGGGGTGATGGCCCTGCTCGCCTTCGGCGCTTGTATTCTCGTCATCCGCCACTACGCCCGCATCGAGGGTGTCTCGGCGCAGGGGGTTCTTGACGCCATCGTCTTCGCCTGCGTGGCGGGGGTTTTTGGGGCCAAGCTGCTTCATGCGGCGCTCATCTCGGAGCGGCTCGCAGCCAATCCGCGCGAGATCTTGCTTCTCCCGTTCCAGGGCGGCGTTTACCTCGCGGCCGTCTTCGTCGCCGTCCCCGTCGCCGCTTGGTGGCTGCGCCGCCAGCGCATCCCCATGACCAAGGGCCTCGACATCTTCGCCATGGCCGGAGCCTTGTCGTTCGCGATCGCGCGCTGGGGCTGCTTCCTCGCGGGATGCTGCTACGGTGCCCCGACCGACCTGCCTTGGGGCGTGACCTTCCCCCCGATCGCGCACCACGTGCATTCCGACATGCCCGAGGGACCGCTGCATCCCACGCAGATCTATCTTTCGCTCGCCTCGTTCGCGGCATTCGTAACGATGGCGTGGCTCTACCGTCGCCCGCGGCGCTTCCCGCTCCAGATCACGGCCGTCTACTTCATGTTCTACGGAGCGACGCGCTTCGCGATCGAATACGTGCGCGGCGACGCCGTGCGCGGCGTCTTCTTCGACGGCTGGCTGAGCACGTCGCAGATCCTGAGCGCGGTCATGATCGGGGCCGGCGTGGCGCTCTACGCCGTCGCGCGCCGACGCGGACCCGTCACCGCTCAGCCGGTGGCGCGCGCGCGCGGCGCTCAGCGGAAGCTCACCCTGACCCGCGCGGAAGCCTCCGCTACTCGCCGAAGAAGTTGATCTTCTGGTACGCCGACGCGTGCGCGCCGAAGGTCCGCACCTCGCCGTGGAGCACGATGTAGGTCGCGTGCTCGCCGTAGATGCGCGAGAAGTCGATGCGCCCCTGCTCGCCATCAGGCCCGCGATAGCCGAGCTCGGCGAGGTTGTCGTCGAGGCGCGAGGTGAGGCTCGCGCCGCAGAGCGGGCAGTGGAAGTCGACGCGGTCACCTGTCTCCAAGCCGAGTTCGGGCGCGGCGATCGCCGCGTATTCGCCGGGTCGCGGGCTGAGCAGGACGATCCCCTTGGCGTCGCCTTTGCGCGCCGAGAGGATGATCTTGATGTTCGGGTTCAGCGTGGCCTGGCAGTGCGGGCAGTAGAAACCCGTTTTGCTTTCGTTCATGGCGCACCTCGCGACGACCGGCGCGGAGCATCCGCGCGATCGTCCCGCCGGTTGTAGTGCGCCCCGCGGCCCCCTGTCAATCGCAGGTCAGCGCGGCGTCTCCGAGACCACCGCGCCGTCGATGACCACGCCCGTGACGTGCGTCGTCGTCTCGAAGGGATCGCCGTCGAAGAGCGCCACGTCGCCGTCCTTGCCGACCTCGAGCGAGCCCACCCGCGCCTCGATTCCGAGGATGCGCGCCGCGTCGAGCGTCACCGCCCGCAGCGCGCGCTCGAAGCCCAGGCCCCGCGCCGCCGCCACCGCCGCCTCGAAGAGCACGACGCGCGTCTTCGGCACGTAGCTCTCGTAGCCGCTCTGGATCGCGAAGGGCACTTTCGCGTCGGCGAGCGTCGCCGCCGTGCGGAAGCTCAGGCTCTCGGTGTCGCCGAAGCCGCGGTACATCGTCGGATGGAGCAAGATCGGCACCTTCGCGGCGCGAATCTCGTCGAGCAGCGCCGGCGCCTCGGCCGCCATGTCGAGCACCAGCCGGAAGCCGAACTCCTCGCGCAGGCGCAGCGCGCTCGCGATGTCCTCGACGCGGTTCGCCGTGACGACCAAGGGCAGCTCGCCGTCGATCACGCGGGCCAGCACCTCGCGCTCGAGATCGCGCGCGCGCGGCTCGCCCTCCTTGGCGCCCGCCTTGCGCTGATAGTCGCGCGCACCCGCCAGCGCCGCGCGCAGGAGCGCGACGGACTTCGCGCGCGTGCCCGGGCTCTTGCCGCCGGACTTCAGCGCCGTGCGGCCCAGCGTGACCGCGACGCCCGATTCGCGCACCAGGACCGCGTCCTCGACCGTGCCGCCCGTCGTCTTCACGACCATCAGCTGGCCCGAGACGACCTCGCCGGGCGCGTGTCCCGTCTGCACCGTCGTCACGCCGAGCGAGCGCACATAGGCGACGAGCGGATCGCGCGCGTCGTACGCGTCGATCGCGCGCAGGCTCGGCTGCACCGGCGCCGAGCGCTCGAACTGCTCCTGGTCGTGGCTCTGGTTGAGCATCCCCGAGACGCCCACCGTGCTGCGCACGTCGACGAGCCCCGGCGTCGCCACTTGCGCCTCGAGCACCCGCATCCCCGGCGGGATGGTCACCGCCGCGCGGGGCCCGATCGCCGTGATTTTGCCCTGCTCGATGACGATCACGCCGTCTTCGATCGACGGCCCCGCGACCACGTGGATCGTCTTCGCGCGGACCGCGACGCTGCCCGCCGCTTCGGACGCGTGCGGGGCTGCGATGCCGAGGACCAGCGCCAGGAGCGTCGCGGAGAGACCGGAGAGATCGGAGAGAGTGGCGAGGCGAGTCACTGGGCACCTCCCGTGCCGCCATAGAGCTGCTGCGAGATCGCCTCGTGGGCGCAGCAGAAGTACGGGTCCACATCGTGCGTCGCGCCGAAGCCGCCCTCCGCGTAGAGCGCGTCCTCCGGGCGGGCCAGATCGAAGACCTTGCGGCCCTCCACCCACGTCTCGCGCACCCTCGCGTAGATCGAGAGCGGGTCGCCGTCGAGGATCACGAAGTCCGCGTCCTTGCCCGCCTCCAGCGTGCCGATGCGATCCTCGAGCCCGAGGATCACCGCCCCCGCGCGCGTCACCGCGGCCAGCGCCCCCTCGCGCGTCATCCCGCCGCGCACCGCGAGCGCCGCCATACGCAGGAAGAGCCGCGCTTCCGTGATCGGGTCGTCCGAGTGCAGCGCCACCAGCACGCCCGCGCGCTCCATGATCCCCGCGTTCTCGAAAGCGAGGTTCTTCGCCTCCAGCTTGCCGCCGGGCGCGTCCACCAAGATCGCCGACACCGGCACGCCCGCGCGCGCGATCTCGCGCGCCACGAACTGCCCCTCGGTCACGTGATGGAGCACCACGCGGAAGCCGAATTCTTCCTTCAAGCGCAGGACCGTCATGATGTCGTCGTGGCGGTGCGTGTGGTGATGGACCACGCGCGTCCCGTCGAGCACCTCCGCCAGCGTCTCCAGGTCCAGATCGCGCGGCGGCATCTTGCTCGCGTCGCCCTGCGCCGCGCGCACCTTCTCGCGATACTCGCGCGCCCGCACGAAATGCTCGCGGACGAGAAACGCGGCGCGGCCCCGCGTGCCCGGAAAGGGCGCCTCGCCGCGCGGATTCGTGCCGTTCGCCATCTTCAGGTGGCTCATCGGCCGCCCCGCCGCGTCGCGCACCACGAGCGCGTCGATCGTGCGCGGGCCGTCTTCGGTCAGCCGCATCTTCAGCGTGATCGTCTGCCCCGACGACAGATGCCCCGACCCCGGCATCACATGCAGCGTCGTCTGCCCGCCCGCCACCGCGCGCCGGAAGTCCGACGCGCGCACATCGATCGAGTCGAGCGCGCGCACCCCCGGCTGGATCGGCGCGCTGCGGTCCGCGCCCTGCACCCCACCCGCGTGCGTGTGCGTCTCCACCAGCCCCGGCATGACCACCATCCCCGCCAGATCGCGCCGCTCCGCGCCCGCCGGGATCGCCACCGCCTCGGCCGGCCCCACCGCGACGATCCGCCCCTCCTGCACGACCAGCGTGCCCCGCGCGATCTCCGGGCCCGCGACCGGGATGATCCGCGCGTTGACCAACGCGAGCGGCTGGTCTTGGGCGGGTGTCGCCGGGAGGAAGAGAGCGGAGAGGAGGAGGAGCGACGGCAGCGCGGCCAGGGCGCGCGCCACGGGGTGGAGGCGGGGATGTTGGAGCATGCGCGGGAGTCTAGCGCGGAGTGGCGGGGCCGCGAGGGCCGGGGCCCTTGGCCCTTCGACACGAGTCCTCCGTCGATGGCCGCTGCGCCGCACGGGTCCCCTCTTCGTGGCCGCAAACGCGCTCAGAAGGGCTGATTTCGGGCGATTCGCGGTCATCGACAGGGGACTCGTGCGACGAAGCGGCCATGCGAGGGGGACTCGTGTCGTGGGGGCGGCGCGGCCGCAGGGGGCGGCCAGTCGTACGTCTCTCGCGGCGCGAAGGCGGAGATCCCGTCCGCCCACGTCATGGGTTCCGTCCCGCAGCCGCGCCGCGCTTCTTCCCTGCTACTCCTCGCCTTCCCCCACCTGCGCGAGTTCCAGGGCGACCCACGGTCCTCCCCTGTCGACTCGGCGAGCGACGAAGAGCGCCTGAGCGGGAGTGAGGCCGCCGCGTGCGCGCACCTCGGCAAGATCACCGCGATGTCGCGGGTGCATGGCAAACGCTGTGACCGCGCCTGATCGCACGAAGACGAGCAGGACCGCGTCGTCGCGGGTCGCTATGCCAGTCCTTTCGACATCGTCCCAGGGCACGCCGATCTCTCGCAGAACCTCAGACTCGGGCGTGTACGGCGGAAAGATGAAGACACGGTCCCAGGTGAATCCCGTCTCCTTCGCCAGCGAGATCGGGGCCCCATCGTGGGAGGTGGCCCTTTGCTCGGCGGCTCTCGCGAGACCGTCAAGGCGCACTTCCGCGTCACCGCATGCAGCGAAAGTCAGGACGAGAAAGGCCATGAGACGCAGGGACGGCTTCATGGGCTTAGCCACAGCAGGTCACTCGCCGCGACCGCTGCTGCGATGCCGTCGGCGAGCGAGGTTGGGTCGTCAGTGGTTGCGCCGATCGTGCGTCCGACGGCGTTGTTGTACAAGTCCATCGCCATCTCCCGGGGCGGATTGCCCTTGTAGTTTTCATGAGCGTTGCCTCTCTCGACGCAGCGTCTCTGGGTCTTTCGAACTTCCTGGGGTTCGCCAACGGGTCATCCGGATCCGTTAGAAAGACGGGTCACTCAAGAAAGAGCAGAGCTTCATCGTCACCGGCGAAGCCCCGGAAATCATCGGACCGACCTGCTGGTCCAGGATGCGAGGTCCTTTCCGTTAGGCCAATCTCACCACTGCTCGCCGCCGGCCCCATGCCCGTCGGATCGGTCGCGCTCAGGGGGTTGTTGAACACGTACGAGCATCGATTCCAAGTCACCGGCGCCCCGGCCTGCACACTCCCGATCGCGGGATCCACCGCCAGGAACCTCGCGATCGTCGAGCCGGCGTAGCGCGCCAGCATGTAGTCGAGGCCGGTCTCTTTGTCTCGCTCGTGCCCCGTGAAGAGCCAGCGGCTCGGCCCGTACGAGCTTTCCAACTCCCTGCCGAAGGGATAGTGGTCGTGCGCCTCGCGGACTTTGGCTGATTCGACTCCTAGGGACCAGCCGGCTCCCCCACCGGTTTCGGGGTGCTCGCGAGCGGCACCTTCAACGACCCGTCGCACCGCTGCAGTGTCCTAACATGCAACGAGACCGACTTCGGTGTCCCACCAAGCTCCGCGATGTCCACGAACCCGGGCGTATCGCTGGCAAAGCAAATACCGTACTCGTAGATGCCCCGACCATAGAGGACGCCCCAGTGCAGGTCGAACATGTCTTGATGAAAGATCTCGTAGTCGTTCGACATGAACACGCGATACTCAGAAAAGTCTGTCTTGTCGCCGGGCTCAATGTACTGTCGGTGGAAGTCGGTGTCGTCAATGACCGATGCGACGAACAGACGCAAGAACTCCTCGTGCTTAGGCTTCTCCGGCGAGCAGCTCAGCATGCTGATCGCAACGACTAGCAGCGAAAAAGGTCCATGTTTCATGAGTGCTTCACTCTCCGAACCAGCGGCGCACCGCATGTCCGATTTCGTGTCGCGGCACCGCTCCTACTGAGATTAGGTACCCCAGAACAGCTGCGTCATTACCGACTCGAACGTCGGCCCAATTCGCGCCAGGCCCACCCGTCACATAGTCTCTAGCTTCGCGCCCGGTGTTGAGCATCTGTCCCCATTCCCAACCGACGGTTGCACCAAGGATCATCGCTCCCACGGTATGGCGAACTTGGTTCCCGTTGTCGGTGTCACGATACTCGTCCCTGAAGCCCGTCGAGTCGAAGCTCGGCACACCGCGGGTCGAAGGCAGCGGCGACCCCACGGTCGAGCGGGAGAGAACGGACCCGATATCGCTCAGCATCTCCTCGCTACTCGTGTTGAATGTGACTGCGACCTCAAACAGAGTCGCTAGCGCTTCGAGACTCGTCATTCTCCCCTTGTCGACTTCTTCAACGAGCAAGTTCGCGCAGAGCTCCAGGTAAGCTCGTCGCTCCTGCTCATTCTCGCTCGCGGTCCCACCTCTGGATGCAGACTTCGGAATCGCTGCTGAAAAGGGCGAGTTCGTCGATCTCGATTG
>CAZPJJ010000085.1:0-12388 GCA_964586535.1 uncultured Acidobacteriota bacterium
CGGTAGCCGATGCCGCTGTAGGCGATGGCGTATCGATCTTCGGTGACGCCTTGGACGACCGACGCCGAACCCGGCTGTTCCTTCACGGTACCCTTGAAGTCGCCGTTGCAGAGCGCGTGCTCCTTGAAGAAGCCGTAGGTTCCGGACGCGGAGTTGCGGCCGTAGACGCTGAGCGGCTTGTCGGCCCACGAGTCCTTGGCGCCGAGATCTCCCCAGGTGCGAGCCTCCGCAGCCGCTCCGCATTTGCGCGTCGCCGAAAAGACGGCGTCGATCTCGCGGAAGGTGAGCTTCTCGATCGGGTTGTCCTTGTGAACGAAAACAGCGAGAGCGTCGATCGCGACCCTGATCTTCGTCGGCTCGTAGCCGAACTTCTTTTCGAACTCGGTAATCTCGGTGCGCTTCATGGCGCGGCTCATCGGACCGAGTTGGGCCGTGCCCGCGATGAGCGCCGGGGGCGCCGTCGATGAGCCCTTGCCCTCGACCTGGATTCTCACGTTGGGGTATTTCCCGCGGAATCCTTCGGTCCAGAGGGTCATCAGGTTGTTGAGCGTGTCCGAGCCGACGGAATTCAGCGCTCCGGAGACGCCTCCCGTGCGCTCGTAAGCTGGGATCTTCGGATCCACCTGCACGGCCTGCGCGCGAGCCGAGATCCCGACGGACATCAACACGACGATCGCGACGGACACCAACGTTCGTCTCATCAATTCACTCCCGCCCGTGTACGGAGGTCACGCCGGAGGCCCGCACGGCCGTCCGCCGGCGTCCGCGAGCCAGCGCGTAGCCTGCCGCGAACCTGTGACGAGGGTAGCGCCCCCGTGTGACAACCATGTGACAGAGACTTCACCTACCCGCCCTGCCCCGCCGGCCGAACGCCCGCGCGGATTGATACGTCAGGCGTGGAAGCGGTATCCCACGCCGATGACGGTCTCGAGCCTCTCCGCCTCGGAGCCCAGCTTCTTGCGCAGCCGCCGGACGTGCGTGTCGACCGTGCGGCTGTCCACACCCCCGGCGTATCCCCAAACTTCGGTCAGCAGCGCGTCCCTGCTCTGCACGCGCTCGGGCCGGGACATGAGGAACTCGAGCAGGCGGAACTCCGTCGCCGTGAGCTTGAGCTCTTCGCCGCTGAGTTCGACGCGATGCCCTTCGCGGAAGAGCTTGATCTTTCCGGCGACGAGAATGCTCTCCTCCGCGCCCCCCTTCTGCGACTGGGCGCGGCGCCGCAAGACCGCCTTGATGCGGAGGACGACTTCCCGGGGATTGAACGGCTTGACGATGTAATCGTCCGCGCCCAGCTCGAGGCCCACGATTCGATCGGTCTCCTCGCCGCGGGCGGTCAGCATGACGATCGGCAACTCGGCCGTCGCCTCGTTCCGCTTCAGAAGGCGGCTGATCTCGAGACCGTCGATTCCGGGAAGCATGAGATCGAGGACGACGAGTTCGGGAGGCCGCTTCTGAATGGCGGCGAGCGCGGTATCGCCTCGGCCGTAGGTCTCGACCTCGTACCCCTCGCGCTGCAGGTTGAAACGCAGCACGTCGGCAATGTCGGACTCGTCCTCCACCAGAGCGATACGGACCGCACTCATCGTGAAACACCCTCGGGGATTCGCCCTCTGGACGTGGCGGAGGACCACGCCACCGAGCGGACCGGCCGCAGCCGGGCATAAGGCAAACACACTTCGGCGCCGGATTCCAGCGACGGGAAGGCGACAGGTTGGTTCATGGGCCGCCGCCACCTTCGGCCCCCCCCGGCCGCGGGGCGGGCGCTCGCGTCAGATCCACGCGGAGTGTGCGCAGCGATACATCGAGGGACCAGCACGAAAGGCAGGTGTTGAAGTCCGCGTTGGCTGGCAGGTCTCCCAGGACCTCGGTCGCGGAGTTCCGGGAGATGAGCCATGGTTCGAGCGCCTCGGCGAAGGCCGAAAGAAACACTTTCTCCTCGGGAAAAGCGCCCGCGACGACTTCGATGGACGCCGACGGGCCAGTGAGCGCCGGCCCGGCACCGGGAGCGAAACGCATCATGAACACGAAGAAACCCTCGCCGGCCTTGCCGTTGCGCGGGTCGTCGACGCGATCCCAACGGCCCGGCACCGGCTGGCCGTCGAGGCGCACCGAGAGCGTCTTCGCGAACGCGGAGAACTGATCTGCGACAAAGCGATCGATCATCTCTTGCGGGTAATCGTCCCGGCGTCCGTACTCGCGTAGGAAGGAGCGGAGGACCTCTACTGCCGGGACCTCGACGACGACGATCACGTCGAATCCGCGGGCATCGACGCGGAGCGACGAGCGGAGCGAGTAGAAGTCCGGTCCGTACGGGTGCGCGGGTGTCCTCGCCGGGGAGAAGTACCCGAGCAGGGCCAGGATCGCGAAGATTCTCACGAAGCGACGCATTGGAGTTCCGGGCTCCCGAGCGCGGCAGGCGGGACGATTCCCGCGCGCTATGATGCGCGCATGCCGAGGCTCGCGCGAAGGGCCGCCCTCGTTCCGATCGTGGCGATCGTCTCGATCGCGGCCGCGCTCACACGGTGCTCCCAGCAGCCGCCCGCCGGCGCCGGGGACGCCGTGCGCACCGCTTTCCAGGCCATCCATGGCCGCGTCTACGGTGTTTACTCGCTCGCCCCGGATCGCGACACCGTGTACGACTTCCTTGCGCTCTCGTTCACGGGCGACGCGCTCACGGACGAGTACGTGACGCACTACACGACGCTGCACCGGATGCAAAGAGAGCGCACGGGAATTCGCGTCCTCCAAGTCGACTACGACCGCATCGACGTCATGCCCGACGGGGTCGGGTGGAGAGTCGATGCGGACTGGTCCGTGGGCGGCATCGTGACCCACCAGGGGCATTCCCATGTGCGCGTCAATCGCTACAGCGCCACGTACGAACTCGCCGGCACCGCGGGAGAGTGGCGCATCGCGCAATCGCGGATGCGCGATCTGCGACGCGTCCGGTCGACGTTGGAAGGAAATCCCCAAGCGGTCTTCTCGGAGTCGATAACTTCGCCTGGCGGTTTCATGGACCTCGGGACCCTCCTGCGCGGGGGCCTCGAACTTCCCGATGAAGAGCCGGCGGACGGAACTGCGGCGAACGCGCGATGAACGGCGAGATCGTGATTCGCGCCCGCGACCTGAGATTCGCGTATCCGGCGCGCCTCCACGAACCGGCGCCCTTCGCCCTTCACATCGCGGCGTGGGAAGTGCGGCGGGGCGAACGGATCGCTCTCCACGGCCCCTCCGGCTCGGGAAAGTCCACGCTCCTCGACCTCGTCGCGGGAACGCTGAGGCCGCAGGCCGGGGCGCTCGAAGTCGCCGGACGCGATCTCGCCACCCTCGACGAACGCGCATCCCGCGAACACCGCATCCGGCACATCGGATTCGTCTTTCAGGACTACCCGCTCGTCGAGCATCTATCGGCGCTCGAGAACGTCACCCTCCCCTTCCGGCTCAACCACGCGCTCGTCCTCGACCGGAGCGCTCGCGAGCGAGCACGCGCCCTCTTGGACGAGCTCGGCATCGGCAACAAGACGCACCGCCTGCCGAGCCAGCTCTCGCAGGGAGAGCGCCAGCGGATTGCGATCGCACGGGCCTTGGTGACGAATCCCGAACTCCTGCTCGCGGACGAGCCGACCGCGGGACTCGACGACGACCGCGCGCAGGGGGTGCTCGACCTTCTCCTCGCCTCATCGCGCGAACGCCGTCTGACGCTCATTGTCGTGACGCACGACCCTCGCGTCCTCGCCCGGCTCGATCGGCGCGTGGCGATCGGCGATCTCTGTCGCGCCGAGGCCGCCCCATGAAGCGGCGCGCGCTCGGGCATGCGCTCTTCCTGGCTTGGCGCGCGCTCGCCGCCGCGCCGGCTCGCAGTCTCGTGCTCGTCCTCGGCACGACCGTCGCGCTCTTCCTGCCTGCGTTCACATTCTTCGCGTCGTCGCACGTCGAGCGCGTGCTCCTCGAGCGCGCACGCTCTTCGCCGCTCGTGCTGGGTCACAAGGGCAACGAGTTCGACCTCACGATGAGTTCGCTCTACTTCCGCGGAACCGTGCGGGACACGATTCCTCACCGCAAGGTGCGCGAACTTCGCGAACGCCGCGCGGGAACCGTCGTCCCATTGCACGTCCGCTACAGCTCGGGAGGCGTACCTCTCGTCGGAACGAGCGTCGACTACTTCGCGGCGCGAGGACTCTCGATCGCGCAGGGACGATCGCTCGCGGTACTCGGCGAGGTCGTCGCGGGGGCGCGAGTTGCCGAGACGATCGGGCTCGAAGTCGGCAACAAACTGCGCTCCGATCTCACGAATCTCTACGACATCGCAGGCGCTTATCCGCAGATCCTCACCGTCGTCGGCATTCTGGCCCCGTCGCGCTCTCCCGACGACGACGTGCTCTTCATCGACGTCAAGTCCGCGTGGATGATCGACGGGCTCTTTCACGGTCACGAGGAAGTGACGCGCGACAACGCGCTCAATCCCGAGGCCGGCGAGGGCGAGGTGCTCGAGGCGACCGCCGCGCTCTTCGTCTTCAACGAGCTCACCGACGCCAACCGCGCTTCGTTCCACATGCACGGTAACCAGGACGACGCTCCTCTTTCCGCCGTACTCGTCTTCCCGCGCGACCGCCGCGCCTTCGACCAGATCCTCGGCGACTACGCGCTCCTGGATCTCTTCCAAGCCGTCGAACCGCGGGACGTGATCGCCACGATCCTCGGCATCGTGCTGCGCGTCCGCGAGGGGCTCGGCGTGTACTTCGCCGCGGTGCTGATCACGACGGCGGCCTTCTTCGTCCTCGTCATCACGCTCTCGCTCCGGCTGCGGCGCGCGGAGATCGACCTGATGAAGCGCATGGGCTGCTCTCCGCACGCCATCGCCACGATCGTCGGCGCCGAGGTTGCACTCGTCATTCTCGCGTCGCTCATCCTTTCCGCGCTGCTCACGAGCTTGGGACTCGCGGTTCTCGACGCGCGTCTCACCGGCTGAGCGCAATCTTCCCCACGGAGGCATCGGAACATGACTCGCAAGCAGCTTCTCGCGACCGTCGGCGCCTGTCTCGCCGCATCGCTCCTCTTGGCGTGCGGCGGGGACCCCGCACCGACGACGAACGAGGCGCCCACCGCGACGCCCGCGCGACTCGCCGTCTCGACACTTTCGTATCCCGCCGACTGGCTCGTCGCGCGCCTCGGCGGCGATCGCGTGGCGACGACCTGCGTGCTGCCGGCCGGCGAAGACGCGCCCTTCTGGAGCCCCCCCGCCGAAGTGATCGCGGGGCTGGCGAATGCCGACCTCATCGTCAAGAGCGGCGCCGGTTACGAGAAGTGGACGGAGACCGCTTCGCTCCCGGCGGAGAAGGTCATCGACGCCTCGCACGGGCTCAGCCTGATCGAGATCGACGGCGTGACGCACTCGCACGGCCCGGGCGGCGAGCACTCGCACGCGGGTGTCGATCCGCACGTGTGGTCCGACCCCCTGCTCTACCTGCAGCAGGCCGGGGCGATTCACGCCGCTCTCGTCGCGGCGCATCCCGACGGATCCACAACTTTCGACGCCAACCTCGCCACCCTGCGCGCGGAGCTCGAAGCGCTGGATCGCGAACTCGCCGAAGCGACGGCGCCCGCGAAGGCGATTGCGCTTGGTGCGAACCACCCGTCCTTCAATTACCTCGCACGCCGCTACGGACTGACGATCGAGACCTTCCACCTCGATCCCGAGGCCGCGCCGGCGGACGCCGAAGTGCGCAAGCTGGAGGCGTGGCTCGCCGCCTCGGGTGGAAACGCCGTGCTGATCTGGGAATCACCGCCGATGGACGTCGTGCGCGCCGCGCTCCCGACGGGAGTGCGGCAGATCGTCGTCGATCCCCTCGAGCAGCCTCGTGACGGCGTTTACGACTATCTCGGCCAGGCCCGAGCGAACGTACCGACGTGGAAGTCGCTCGGAGCACCACCGGCCTGAAGGGAGCGCGGCGGTTCGCGCGCAATGAAAAAGGGGCGAGCCCGCGGGCTCGCCCCTTTCTCGTTGTCGTGGGAGCAGCGCGATCAGAGGCGCTCGCGCTTGAAGAGCATGCGCAGGTCGGGATCGACTTCCGGAACGCCGCTCGGACGGAAGGGCAGTTCCAAACGCCCCGACTTCTCGGCGCCGTCGATCCAGATCTTGGCGAACTGATAGCCGCCGCCCGGCTTCGCGATGCGCAGCGGTACGACCATCTTGAAGTAGCGGTCGGGGATCACCTTGCCCTCGAGCTCGACGCGCTGGCGGATCTTGTAGTCGACGACCCACTTCCCGCCTTCCTCTCGCGGCGCCGAGATGTCGTAGGCGACGACGGGAATGCCGTTGTTACGAATCCACTGATCCCAGTAGAACTCGAGATCGACGCCGAAGACGCGCTCGGCGATCCGCTGTAGGTCCGTCGTCGTGATCAAGTCGCCGGAGTGCAGCTTCAGTACCTCGCGCATGTACTCCGTGAGCTTGTCGTAGCCGAAATGCTCGCCGAGCATGAGGAACACGAAGGGCCCCTTCGTGTAGCGCAGCGGAGCGGCCGGCACGCCGCCCGGCCAGCGCCAGTCGTCCATGAGCGCGCAGATGTGGTCGCTGAGATACACCGATTCGCGCCAGCCGTTGATCGAAACGGGCATGCTGCCCGGATTCACCGTCTCCATGTAGAGCGCCGAACCCAGCTCGGCGAGACCCTCGACGAACCAGTAGTGCAGGTAGTTGACGTTCGAGACGAGACCGCCCCACCACTGGTGGCCCGCCTCGTGCGCGGTCGTGCCGGAGAGCCCGCGGGCGTCACCGCGCATCATGCTCGCCATCAAACCGGTCGTCTGCAGGAAGACCTCGTCCATGTAGAGGATGGTCGTGGGTGCCTGGGCGTAGAACTGACGCGGGACGCTGACGATCTTGAGATTGTCGAAGGGATAGCGCAGGTTGAACATGCGCTGATAGGCCTCCATCGCGGAGCGCGCCTTCTCGACTTCCTGGCGCATGCCCTTCTGCGGAGACGAGAGGTCCTTGATGGCGGCCGACTTCGTCGCGTAGCCGATGATCTCGATGCCGTCGATTTCAGCGCGGATCGGTTCGTAGAACTGGCCGACGATCATCGTCGGGAAGAGCACAGAGTGTTCGGCACCCCATTCCGTGTAGAGAGAACCGTTCGTCTTCTCGCGGCGGCGCTCTGTGCCGAAAGCGACGTGCTCGTAAGCATCCGGCGTCTTCATGATGAACGTCATGAACGCGGGATCGCCGATGATCTCGTAGAAGGGCAGGAGCCCGCCGCGCGAGATGCGCCAGAATCCCTCGTCGAGTTTGGAGACCAGCGCGGGGCTGTTGTATGAGAGCTTCAAGCGCGCGATCTCGCCCGGGCGATAGACCCGGTCGAGTTTGATGCGATAGAAATTGAACGTCTCCTCGAAGCCGTAGATCGAAGAGAACGGGTTGCGGAAGGGCTGGAAGGGCAGATCTTCGTCGCGATCGAGATCCCGCACGTAGCGGACCTGCGGATTGCCGCCGAGTTGAAAACTCAGCTCGTCGGTCTCGGAGAGGATGAGCAGGTCCACGCTCAGCGTGGCGATGAATTTGTCGCCGTCGATGTCGAAGAGCCCCGTGAAAGCGTTCGGCTGCGCGTAGCGCAGACCCATGCGCCGCTCCAGCCGGTCGACGGGCAGCGCGCGCGTCTCCGGTGCCGAGTAGCTCGAGACCAGCTCCCATTCCTGGCTCGTCGCGCTCTGGCGCGAGAGCGTCAGCGCGCGTTTGGCGCGGGCGATCGAGATCTCCTGAGGCGAGGTCGGCGAGAAGCTGTACGCGATCGTGCCGAGGTCGGAACTCAACGCCTGCACGTTGAAGGACCCCTTCGCCGCCGGCACGTCGTGCGTCTGATAGGCGCGGGGGCTGAAGCCCTGAATCTCGGAAGTCTTCTGGTCGAAAAGCTCGCGCAGGCGCTGCGGAGCCGACCCATAGTCCACGGCTGCCGCCCCCGGCTTCTCCGGGAGCTTGACCGTTGCGTCGAAACCGATGAGGTCGAGCAGCGTCCGTTCGTCCGTGTGGAACTCGATCTCCACTTCGGTGACCGCGGTGTCGACGCGATCGACGTTCATCGTCTGCCGGAAGAACGTGCGGTGGTAGTCGTCGAGGGGATCGATCGAAAGACGCCCCGAGCCGACGATGACGACCGAGTTCGGTTTGTCGCCGATGAACTCGACGAGATAGAGCCCGCTCGTCATCTCGAGTTTCATCTTGTCGTGCTGGAGCGTGAACGGCTTCAGCGTCCGCGCCTGGCCTGGCATGTCCCAGCGGGTCGGATACGAGTCGTCGATCGCGTTGAGCTTCGTTTCGGTGACGAGCTCGTACTTGCCCTGCGCGTTGCGATCGAAAAGGTACTCGTAGCGCTCGGTGACCATCCTGTCGGCGAGGCAGCGCTGGATCGTCACCCACGTCGCGGGCTTTCCGTCGCGAATCTCGACATAGTTGCTCGGGAAGACATGGACGTAAGGTTTGTCCTTGTCGTTCTTCTCTTCCTTGAGCGGCTTGACTTTGTCCTCGACCGCCTTCTCGATCTCCCGCCGGAGCTCGAGCGGGATCTGGTCGTCCCACGGCAGTTCGGAGAGCGGAACCTGGGCGCTCTCCACCGCGAAGGACGCGGGTACGACGGGTGGCAAGAACGCCAAGGCGAGGAGAAGACTCAGCCAAGTCGAGGACGGACGCATCGTAAGCTCCTCTGAAAGAGTGAAATCGGCCGATTGGTGGGCTTTGCGTGATGGCCTTTGCTTGGCGATGGTAACGAGGACTCATGGAAACCGGCAAGCCAAGATTCGCCGAGACGCCCCAGCGCACCCTGGGTGGTCGCCGCCGCGTTTCGCCCGGCGCATGGCTCACCGTCGCCTTCGTGGGAGCGCTCTTTGCCTCGGCCGCGGCCTCTTCCGAGCCACTCCCCGAACCTGTGACGCTCGTCCGTGTCATCGCCGCCGATCCCGGCGAGAGCGCCCGCGCCTCGGCGCTCCAACGGGCGGCTCCCGAGATCATTCGGCGCGTTGCGACGAGACTTCGCCTTCCCGCGCCCCCGAGGCTGACGATCGAGATCGCTCCCGGCATGCCCCACGATCCTGGCCAGAAGCGCAGGCTCGGCCTCGGCGGGACGGTCCCGTGGGCCGCGGGCCTGGCGATTCCGGCCCAAGAGCGCGTGATCCTCTTCGCCGACCGCGTCGCGACCTACCCCCACGAAGGCCTTCAAGGCGTCCTCGCCCACGAGGCGTCGCACATCGTGCTCCACCACGCGCTCCCGCCGGGGCGGCGCGTGCCGCGCTGGTTCGACGAGGGGCTCGCACTCGTCGTCGAGCGAGAGTCGTCCTTCGGCGACGCCGTCCGGCTCGCGGAGCTCGCGGCGCGAGGCCGCGCCCGCTCGCTCGAATCGCTCGACGCCTGGTGGCCGTCAGACGCAGCCGAGGCCCGCGACGCTTACGCCCAGGCGCTCTCCGTCGTCTCGTTCGCCGAACGGATGGCGCTTCCCGGAGGTCCGGCCCGGCTGGTCGAGGGAATGCGCGAGGGGCTGCCTTTCGAGCGCGCGTTCGAGCGTGCCTACGGGATCTCTGTCGCAGCGCTCGAGTATCAGTGGCGCGATGAACTTCGCGTCCGCTACCTGTTCATGCCGATTCTCGCGCTCGGAGCGGCGGCCAACATGACCCTCGGCGTGCTGGCGCTGATCGCCGCCGCGCGCGCGCGATGGCGCCGGGCGAGGCGGCTGAGAGAAATGGAAGAACAGGAGCGCCGCGAGGAAGCCGAAGCGCAAGCTGCGGCCCGCAGCGGCCCCTCGCCAGGTTGACGCGCGCGATGCGCCCCGCCCCCTTGCGCTCTCCCCGCGCTATCATCCGCGCGTGATCGTTTTCGACCGCGTCTCGAAGCGCTACCGTTCGGGCGAAAGTGCGCTTCGCGACGTTTCGTTTCACATCCAGCCCGGAGAATTCGTGGTCGTCACGGGCCCTTCGGGCGCGGGCAAGACGACTCTCCTGCAACTCGTCTACCGCGAACTGCTTCCCAGCGCGGGCCGCGTCGTCGTAGCGGGAGAAGACGTCACCACGCTCAAGTGGCGCCAGGTTCCCGGCTTGCGGCGCAAGATCGGGATCGTCTTCCAGGATTTCCGCCTGCTTCCGCGGCGAACGATCGCCGAGAACGTGTCGTTCGTCCTCCGCGCCCTGGCGTGGCCCGGCGACCGCCGGCGCGAGCGCACGCGCCGCGTGCTGGAGTGGGTGGGACTGGCGCACCGTGCGAACGACTTCCCGACTTCGCTTTCGGGGGGCGAGCAGCAACGCGTCGCCATCGCGCGGGCGCTGGCGGCCGAGCCCCGGCTCCTGCTCGCCGACGAGCCCACGGGCAATCTCGATACCGAGCGATCGCTGGACGTCCTCGCGCTCCTCCGAGAGATTCACGCGCGCGGCACCACCGTCGTCCTCGCGACGCACGACGAGGCGCTCATCAAGCACGCCCAGGCCAGGCTCCTGCTCTTGCGCGGGGGGCAGCTCGTCTCGCCCGGTGGAGGCTCCGTCTCATGAAGTCGGTGCGCATGATGATCGAGGTCTTGCGCTCAGCCCTCGTCGATCTCCTCCGCGCGCCGATTGCTTCCATCCTCGCCATCGTCGCGATGGGCGTGGCCGTCTTCCAGCTCTCCGCATTCTTGGTGATCGGGAACGGCCTCGGTCAGGTCTTCGAGAACTGGGCCGATCAATCGGCGGTGGAGGTCTATCTCGATCCCGACGTCGCCGAGGAGAGCGCCCGTGCTCTCGCGGCAGCACTCGAAAGCGACGCTCGCGTGCGACGAGTCGACCTCATCGACGGCGAGAGGGCGATGGCAGAGTTCCGCACGCTCTTCCCGGATCTCGAGGATGTCGGAGATTTGCTGGGCGACAATCCACTGCCGCCCTCATTGCGCGTCGTCCCCGGCAACACCGACATGGACGGATTGCGGGCGATGGCCCGCGAGATGGAAGCGAAGGAGGGCGTCCTCAGCGTGCGCTTCGACGCCGAGTGGATCGAGGCCCTGGACCGCCTCGGACGGGCGCTTCGGCTTTTTCTCACCGGGGGCGTCTTCTTGCTATTGGTCGCAGCCCTGGCGACGGTCGGCAGCGTGGTGCGCCTGGCCCTCGACGACAAACGCAGCGAAGTGGAACTGATGCGCCTCGTCGGAGCCCCGACGACCTTCGTCCTCGCCCCAGTGCTCATGGCCGGCGCCCTCCTCGCGGGGTTGGGTGCGGCCGGCGCGGTCGGCATCGGCGAGGCGCTACGGGGTTGGGTCGTCCAGAGCGCGGCCGCGACCCCGCTCTCCGGGCTTGCCAACATCCTGCTCGGAAAAGGGTTACCGCTGACGTCGGCACTCGCGCTGGTAGCCGGCGCGGCAGCGGCCGGGCTGGTGGCGGCGGGGCTAGCCGCCGGTAGGTCCGCGGTCAGGTGAGTTTGAATAAATAAAGGGTTAGAATCCCGCGGTCTCGTCCCCCCCATTCGAGGCTTAGCCTCTCGAGAGTCAAAACCTATGAGCCTGAAGATCCGTGACGAGGACGCCCTCGCATACCACCGCGATCCGCGCCCTGGAAAACTCGCCGTCGTCCCCACGAAGCCCTGCCTGACCCAGCGCGATCTCTCCTTGGCGTACACGCCGGGAGTGGCCGTCCCCTGCCGGCACATCGAGAAGGACCCGAACGCAGCGGCGCTCTATACCAATCGCAGCAATCTGGTCGCCGTGATCACCAACGGCACCGCCGTGCTGGGGCTCGGAGACATCGGACCGCTCGCGGGCAAGCCCGTCATGGAAGGCAAGGCCGTCCTCTTCAAGCGCTTTGCCGGCATCGACGTCTTCGACATCGAAGTCGCCACGAAGGACATCGACGAGTTCTGCACGGCAGTGCGCCTCATCGCCCCGACCTTCGGCGGCATCAACCTCGAGGACATCAAGGCGCCGGAGTGCTTCGAGATCGAGACCCGTCTCGAGCGCGAACTCGACATCCCGGTCTTCCACGACGATCAGCACGGCACGGCGATCATCAGCACCGCCGGCCTGATCAACGCGCTCGAGATCCAGAAGAAGCGAATCCAGGACGTTCGCGTGGTCGTCATCGGCGCGGGCGCCGCCGGCATCGCGATCGCCAACATGTTCGAGGCCTCGGGCGCCGTCGCCGAGAACATTCTCTTCTGCGACCGCGCGGGCGTCGTCTACAAGGGCCGCAAGGAGGGCATGAACCCCTTCAAAGAAGCGATCGCTCGCGACACCGACCGGCGTACTCTCGCGGACGCGCTGCGCGGAGCCGACGTGCTCATCGGCGTTTCCGGGCCGAACCTCGTCGACGAGGCGATGGTGAAGTCGATGGCCGACCGTCCGCTGATCTTTGCGATGTCGAATCCCGATCCGGAGATCCCCTTCGAGGT
>CAZPJJ010000086.1:0-12377 GCA_964586535.1 uncultured Acidobacteriota bacterium
CCATCTCGATGACCTCGGGCGGCGGCGCGTGGGACAACGCCAAGAAGTACATCGAAGAAGGCCACCACGGCGGCAAGGGCTCCGAGCCGCACAAGGCCGCCGTCATCGGCGATACCGTCGGTGACCCCTTCAAGGACACCGCCGGACCCTCGCTCAACATCCTCATCAAGCTGATGAGCGTCGTCGCGCTGGTCATCGCGCCGCTACTCTGAGCCATGGACCTTCATTCCCGGCCCCGGGCCCGCCCGCTGGCGGGCCCGGGGAGGGGGTGGTAGCCTCCCCCGGTTCGGGACGGCCCCAGCGGGGCGCCGGCCCAAGAGACCACACTCCCAACCCTCGCCCCGGATGAGCTCCGAGGCCGCCAGACCAGGAGGGAAGTCACGATGATTCGCCGCTACGAGCTCGCGCTCGTGGCCACGCCTGCCCTGCCCGAAGCCGAACACGATCGCGTCATCTCCTCGTTCGAAGAGCTGATCGCGAGCCTGGGCGGTACCGTGCAGAAAGTCGACCGCTGGGGTCGTCGCAAGCTGGCCTATTCGATCCGCAAATTCTCCGAGGGCAACTACACCGTCATCCTCTACGACGGCCAGCCCGACGTCGAAAAAGAGATCGTCCGCCGCATCAAACTCTCGGACAACTTCCTGCGCTTCCTCTCGGTCCGCGCCGACGAAGAGCGCGTCCCCACCGACGAGGAGCGCGAGCAACTCGCCTTCGCCCGTGCCGAGATCCTCCGCAAGGCCGAAGAGCGTGCCGCCGCCGAAGCCGCCGGGCTCGTGTACATCGAGGACGGCGACTCGAGCGACTCCGGATTTGGTGACGACGACGACGAGCGCATCGATGTCGATGACGACGAGCGCATCGACGTGGACGACGAGGAGATCGATCGATGAGCACCCAGGGACGCCGCCGCGGCCGCCGTTTTCTCTTCCAGCGCCGCAAGTACTGCAAGTTCTGCGAGGCCAAGGTCGAGACCATCGACTACAAGGATCTGCGCACTCTGCAGAACTACATCCCCGAGCGCGCCAAGATCCTTCCCCGCCGCGTCTCGGGAACCTGCGCCAAGCACCAGCGCCAGCTCTCGGTCGCGATCAAGCGGTCGCGGCACCTGGCGCTCCTGCCCGTGACCGCGGACTGAGCCGGAGGCCAGCACCATGCAAGTCATTCTTCGTGAGGATGTCCCGCACCTCGGCCGCCAAGGCGACGTCGTCAAAGTGGCCGATGGATACGCGCGCAACTTCCTGCTGCCCCGCCGGCTCGCATACCGCTTCACCGAGGGCGTGCGCCGGCAGGTCGAAACCGAAGCCCGCGCCAAGGCCGCCCGCGGTGAACGCGAGCGCGTCGCCGCCGGAGAACTCCGCACCCGCATCGAGGAACTCCAGGTCATCCGCCTGGCGCGCCGCGCGGGTCCGACCGGCGTGCTCTACGGTTCGGTCACCAATATCGACATCGCCGCCGTTCTCAAGGAGCATGGTTTCGAAGTCGATCGCCGCCAGGTTCGCGTCGACGACCCGATCAAGCAGCTCGGCACGCACCGCGTGACGATCCACGTGCACAAGGACGTCGACGTGCAACTCGCCGTCGAGGTCGAGCCCGAGGAAGACTCCGCGTCCTGACGGGAGGAGCGCGATGGGCGAGAAGACTCGCGAGTCGCTCGGGGCGGCGGCCATCAAGCGCGGCCTCATCGCCGGCGCGGCGGCGTGGTTGGTGCCCGGTCTCGGGCACCTCGTCGTCGGCGCGCGCGGGCGTGCGGCCGCGCTTTTCTTTCTCGTCACGCTCACCGCTGGCATGGGTCTCTGGCTCGACGGCAATCTGGCCGTCGCCGATCCGCGTCAGCCCGTGCTTTCGCGCATCGAGGTCTTCGCGAACGTCTCGCTCGGACCGATCGATCCGATCGTGCGCCTGTGGATCTACGGGATGCCGCTCTACACGCGCTATGACCTCGATTACGACGCACGCCGCGAACTCGCCCGGCAGGGGCCCGGCGCTCGCGCGACGATCGAGGCCCGTCGCGAGGCGATCGATCGCCGGCAGCAGCGCTACTTCGCGACGTGGAGTTCCTACGGCACCACGTTCTGGCTCGCCGCGTGCCTGATGAACATGCTGCTCATCGTCGATGCCTGGGACATCGGTATCGGCAGGAAGAAGTGATGCGGCACCTCGCGCTCATGCTCCTGCTCGCAGTGATCCTCGGAGTCTTCTTCGCGCTCGTCTATGCCGAGGAAGGCAAGCGGCTGCGCTACGCCCTCTACGCAGTTTCCGGATTCGCACTCGGCGCACTCGCGCTCGGGTTCTTGATGTACCCCTTCTCGTGAGCGAAGAGCGCGCGCGTTTCGATCTCGTTTCCGAGGGCGAGCAGGGCGTTCGCCGCGAGTCCCGCCGGGAACCGCTCGCGCGCGGCCGCTTCGCTTGGCGCGTCGCGATCCCGCTCGCGCTCATGGCGGGCATGGCGTTCGTTTCGCACGGCGAGGCTCCCATCGGCCTGCCCAGCGGGGGCGACAAGCTTGCCCACGCCGCCGCCTACGCCACGCTCGGCGGATCGTGGGCCTGGGCGCTCGCCACGCGCCCGATTCCGCCCATTGCGGTGACGCTGCGCTCGATCGCGCTCGCGGCGTTCTGGGGCGTCATCGACGAACTCCACCAGTCGTTCGTTCCTGGACGAGATTCTTCGGGGGCCGACGCGCTCGCCGATCTCGTGGGCGCTACGCTCGGGTCGCTGGCGATGCTCTGGTATCTTCGCAGGAGTCGCGCGGCTCGCTGAGCCGCGAGGAGGTCCGCGGGATCGTGCGCGTCACCGTCGTCACGCAAAGCCGCTCGCATGCGCTGCTGCTCGTGCAGTCGCTGGGCGTTCCCCCAGCCGAACTCGCGTTCGTCGTCGAGTCGCAGGCCCTCGAGCGCTCGCTCAAGCGCCTCGGCTGCTTCGTCGTGCGCGGCTCGTTGCGCGACCGCGCCGTCTACCGCGAGGTGCTTCCGTCGAGCCTGCTCGTCATCTCGCTGCGCGACTCACGCCGCCTGCGCACCGTGCTCGAAGCCGTCAAGAAGGAGCGCGGCGAGACGCCCGTGATGGTGCTCTCGCTCGTCCCCATCGAAGATCTCTCGGTGAACGCACAGGACTATCCCTGGGCGCACTTCGTCCAGGTCGGCGATCGCTTCCATCCGCAGCTGCGTACCGACACACGCCTCGCGCGCGCCAAACTCAAGGTGCGTCAATTGCGCGAGATCCTCGACGACGCCAAGACTGTGCTCATTCTGCTGCAAGACGATCCCGACCCCGACGGGCTCGCCTGCGGACTCGCACTGCGTACCTTGCTCGGACGCACCCGCGTGACCATGCCCATGGGCTCCTTCGGCGCCGTGACGCGGCCCGAGAACCTCGAGATGATCCGCGTCCTCGACCTCGACCTCGTGCCCGTCACCGAGGAGTCGCTCGCCGCCTACGAGCGCATCGTCATGGTCGATACGCAGCCCCCGCACCTGCGCGTCTCGTTGCCGCGGGTCGATGCCGTCATCGACCATCACCCCGCGCAGACCTCCTACGAGGCGCGTTTCAAGGACGTGCGCAACTCCTACGGCGCGACCGCGACGATCCTCACCGAGTACCTGCGCTCCGAGAACGTCAAGGTGAACGAGCGCCTCGCGACCGCGCTGCTCTACGCCGTGCGCTCCGACACGCTCCTTCTCGACCGGCCCGTCATCGAGGCCGACGTCGAGGCCTTTACGTGGCTCTTCCCGCGCTCGAACACCAACTGGATCCGCCGCATCGAGCGCCCCTCGTTGCCGCAGGAAGTGCTCGTCTCGTTCGCCGAAGGGCTGCGGTCGGCGCGCATCGAAGACAAAGTGATCTTCTCGCACCTCGGTCCGGTCAGCCGTGAGGACATCATTCCGCAACTCGCGGACTTCTGTCTGCAGGTGGAGGGCGCCGACTGGTCCGCCGTGTCGGGCGTCTACGAAGGCGAACTCATCATGTCGATCCGCAACGTCGGCTTCGTGCAGAAGGCGGGCGGCGTCGCCAAGAGCGCGTTCTCCGACATCGGCTCCGCGGGCGGCCATCGCTCCATGGCAAAGGCGCTGCTCCCCGTTGCGAATCTCCCGAACCTCAAGGCCGGGTTGCCGACGGACAAGACCTACCGCTTCGTCGAAGAGCGCTTCCTCGCGGCGCTACGCGGCCAGGCCTGATCCCGAGGGTCGCCTCTTCCGCCGCGCTCCGTCCCCGAACCCGGACTACTCATGAAACCTGAGCTGAAAATGCCGCAGATGCCTGCCGGGCAGATCCGGCGTCCTCGGCCAGAACCCCAGGAATAGACCTGGTCAAGCCCAGGCCCATTCTGCCGAAGAGGCTTGCGATCTCTCGCGCCTCCCGAGGGCGCTCCGGGATCGACGTGCCGGGCCGAGCAGGCCCGGTCAGCAGGCCGCCGCCGGCCCGCGCGCCCCCGCCCCCCCCGGCGCGGCAGGACGCGGCCCGCGCCGACCCGAGGTGCGATGCATCGATGAGGGTCTCGCTCGCCAGGATCTTCGCGGGAGGTACCGCGCTGCTCACGGCGGCACTCTTCCCGGCGTCCGCGCACGACGCGCGCTCGACGCAGGGGGCGACGCACTTCCGCTCGTACAGCGTTGCCGACGGCATGCCGCAGTCCGAGGTCAACACGATTGTCCAGGACGATTTCGGATACTTGTGGTTCGGCACGAACCACGGCGTCGCGCGCTTCGACGGGTCGCGCTTTTCGACTTTCACCGAGTACGACGGCCTTGCCGCCAGTACGGTCGTCGTCAGTTTGCGGGATGCCCGCGGGCGCCTGTGGTTCGGCCACGCCGACGGGGCACTGACGATCTTTCCACGCACGGCGGGAACGCCGCCGCGGGTCGTCCGAGTGCCCGGGGCGGGGGTGGTCTTCGGGATCACGCAGGCCTCCGACGGTTCCATCGTCCTCGTGACGACGACGGGAGTTTTCGCCCTCGACGCCGAGGGAGGATCGCCCGCGAAACTCGAGGTCCCCGAGCGCCCGATCGCGGTGACGACTTCCCGCAGCCGGACTTGGCTCGTCGCGGGAGAGGGCGTCTACGAGGTCGTCGCGGGGCGGGGGCCGGGCGCCGCGCGCGTCCTCGCGCGGAACAAGCTTCCGGGTTCGAAGCTGATCTCGGTGCTGGTGGATCGTTCGGGATGGGTCTGGGCCGGAACGACCAAGGGCGAGATCGCCGCCTGGCGCGCCGCGTCCGACGGCTCGCTCGCCGGGCCCGAGATCCTGCTCGACAGCCACGACGGCATGCCCGAATCCGCCGTGCTCGCGCTCGCGGACGACCTCTGGGGGCGCATCTGGGCCGGCACCGGCGGCGCCGGCGTCGCGCGCATCACGCCGCATCTCAGCCACGGGCGTTCCGAGGTGCGACGCTTCGACACCCGCCACGGGCTCGGCTTCGATTTCGTCCAGGCGATCCTGCCCGACAGCGAGGGCAACGTCTGGTTCGCGACCTACGGTGGCGGGGCCTCGCGCTATCTGGGCGGACGCTTCGAGACGGTGCTCGAGTCGGGCACGCCCACGGAAACCTCGGTCTGGGCGATCACCGGCACGCCCGACGGCTCGCTCTGGTTCGGCACCGAAGCGGGGCTGGTGAGACAGCAGGGCGAGGTGCTCGTCGATGACGAGCGTGTCTTCAAGCGCTACGGCGTCGACGACGGTCTGCCCGGACCGCACGTCCTCGACATTGCTCCCGATCCCGATGGCGGACTCTGGCTCGCGACCGACGGCGGCCTCTGCCGTTTCGACCCGCCCAGCGAGAGCGTCGCCTGTCTCGACAAGGACGCGCTGCCGACGGAGTACTTCTCGTCGATCGTGCGCGACGCGAAAGGACGTCTCTGGGTGGGGCATGGCGAAGGCCTTTCGCGCGTGACGCCGCGGCGGGTTCCCAAGCGGGGGCGCATCGAGGCGAGCATCGAAGCGATGGAGCTTCCTCGCTCGGGCGACGCGGCGCCCGCGGTCTACGTCGTGCACCAGGACCGGCGCGGCCGCATTTGGGTGGGCGCCGCGGGCATCGGCCTCGCGCGCTTCGACGGCGACGCGCTCGCGCCCGACGTGGTTTTCGGCGAGAGCGCCGGCTTGCGGCACCTCGGCGTGAGCGACATCTGCGAGGACGAGAGCGGCACGCTCTGGGTCGGCGCCGACGACGGCGGGTTCTACTCGTTCGACGGTCAGAAGTTCACGCCGCGCATGCCCGCCGACGGCGCGCTCGCGCGCGAGAGCGTCTACGTCGTCACCTGCGCTCCGAACGGCGAGGTCTACCTCGGTACGAACCGCGGCTTCTATCGCCACGTCCCGCTCACGGGCGAATTCATCCATCACGGCTTCGCCGAGGGATTCACGAGCGTCGAGACCAACGCCCACGCCTCGTACTTCGACGAAGTGGGTGGCTTCTGGATCGGCACAGTCGGCGGCGCCGTGCGCTACGACCGTACCGCCGATCGCCCCAACCTCGTGCCGCCCACCGTGCACGTCGTCGAGACCGTCGGTGGTCCCGGCGAAGCGGATCTCGCCGACGGTGCTCTGGTCCCGTGGCGCGGAAACCATCTCACCTTTGCCTTCGTCGGCATCTCGATGACGTCGCCCGAGAAAGTGCGCTATCGCTATCGCCTCGCCGGCGTCGATCCCGACTGGATCGGTCCCACCGAGTCGACGCGCGCCACCTACTCGAACTTGGCGCCTGGCAGCTACGTCTTCGAGGTGATCGCCGCCAACGGCGACGGAGTCTGGTCCGAGACGCCCGCGCGGCGCTCCTTCACGATCGTCGCGCCCATCTGGCGCACGCGCTGGTTCCTCTCGTTGCTGGCGCTCGCGATCATCGCGGCGTCCATCGGGCTCTACCGGCACCGCGTGCGCCGCGTCGAGCGCCTCAATCGCGAGCTCGAGCAGAAGGTACGCGAGCGAACCCGAGAGCTGGAAGAGGGCCGCCGGGAGGTCGAAGGCGCCAACCGCGCCCTGCAGCAGGCGCTCGCGGCGGCGCAGGACGCGACGCGCGCCAAATCGGCTTTCTTGGCGACGATGAGCCACGAGATTCGCACGCCCATGAACGGCGTGCTCGGCATGGCGGATCTGCTGCTCAAAGCCGATCTCGACGCGGACCAGCGGCAGCTCGTGGAAGTCATCCACGGTTCGGGCAACGAACTGCTCCGGCTGCTCAACGACCTGCTCGACCTCTCCCGCATCGAAGCGGGGCGGCTCGTCATCGAATCGATCGAATTCGATCCGCGCGCCAGCCTTCAGCACGCTCTCCACCTCTTCGTGCCGCGCGCACACAAGAAGGGCATCGAGATCGCGTCGTTCGTGGCGGCGAACGTCCCCGGGCGCGCCGTGGGCGATCCGCATCGCCTGCAGCAGGTGCTCTGGAATCTCGTCGGCAACGCGGTGAAATTCACCGACAGCGGACACGTCGCCGTATCGCTGCGCGCTCAGCCGGCCGAGCGCTCCGGCTTCGTGCGCCTCGTCCTCGACGTCGAGGACACGGGCATCGGCATCGAGCCCGGCCAGATCGCGCGGCTCTTCGAGCCCTTCTCGCAGCTCGATTCGTCGTACGCAAGGCGCTACGGCGGATCCGGACTCGGCCTCGCGATCTCGAGCCACCTCGCGCGGCTCATGGGCGGCGGCATCGCCGTCCAGAGCGAGGTCGGCCGCGGCTCGCACTTCACGCTCACGCTCGACGTCATCGGCGAGCTGCCCTCCGCGCCGGAGCGACCGCTCGCGGAGTACGGCGTCGCGCTCTGGAGCGAGACGCCCGCGGTGCGGCGCGTCCTCGACCGCCAGCTCCAGGAACTCGGCGCTCGCGTCCAGGACGACCCCTTCGCTTCGGCGCTCGACGTCGCTGCGGTCGTCGTCGACGTCCCGCTCGACGTCGCGTGCGGTCTCGACGTGGCGCGTCGCGTGCGGGAGGCGCATCCGAGCCTGCCGCTGGCACTGCTGCTGCCGATCCACGAGTCGTTGACGCGCGCGGACGAAGTTCGCTTGGCGCCCGTGACGCCGCTCGTCAAGCCCGTGGCTGTGCGCCGGCTCGTCGCGACGCTGCAGGGCGAGCACGCCGAGACGGGCGTCGTGACCCCAGCGAGCGTGCCCCATCTCTCGAACCACGACGGCGTGCGCGTGCTCGTCGTCGACGACAACCGCGTCAACCTGCGCGTCGCCGCGCGCATGCTCGAGAGCGGCGGCTGCGAGGTCGTCTCGGCCCTGTCCGGCGAGGACGCGTTGGCCGTGCTCCACGAGCAGGACTTCGACCTCGTCTTCATGGATTGCCAGATGCCCGGCATGGACGGCTTCGCGTGCACCAGGCACCTGCGCGAGATTCCCGGTCGCGCGCGCGTGCCCGTCATCGCGCTCACCGCCAACGCGATGGAAGGCGATCGCGACGCATGCATCGCGGCCGGGATGGACGACTACCTCGCGAAGCCGATCTCGGAGGCGCAGATCCGCGCCATGCTCGATCGCTGGCTGGCGCCCGTCGCCTCGACTTGAGGCCGATCAGCTCTGCGCGCGCCGCCGGCGCCGCGCCGCGATCTCGGGTGCCTCGCGCACGCAGGTGCCGAGAATCTCGAGCGACTGCTGGAACGCTTTCCAGCCCGTCTTCTCGAGCTGCGGCGCAAGGGTGCCGATGACCGGAAAGCCCTGCGCGTCGCCTTTCGCGTAGGCCTCTTGCCAGCCGTGGAAGAGCCGTCCCCACTCGCTCTCGAGACAGGCTTTCATCTTCGTGCGCGCGTTGAGCGGGTACCAGAAGCTGTCGTGATAAATCACGCTCGCGACATAGGCCCAGGGCGCGAGCACCGTCTTGAGCGACCACTCGATCGGACGCTTGAGCGGGCCCCAGTAGATCTTGTGCTGCATGCGCGAGGCGAAGGTCATCTTGCGGTAGGGGCCGACGAAGCTCCACGAGCGCGACGCGGCTTCGGTGTCTCCCGTGATCTCGATCTCGCGCGGATCGCCGCAGCCCAGGCCCATTTCGTGCGCCAGGCGAATGAAGCGGATCGAGAGCGGATCGAAGCCCATCAGCTTTGCGGCGACCGCGTCGATCGCGACCTGGTCGGCGGACGCGAGCAGGACGTTCTTCACGTGCGGCATCATGCACCGCGGGCCCGGGCCGTCGCCGGCGAAGGTGCCGTCCATCACCGCGAAGACGCCGCGATGGATCTTCTTCTGGATCATCAGCAAATCGACGAGCGTCTCGTGGATGACCGGGTGCGTCCAATGGCGGCGCTCGTTGAGCAGCCCGCCGAAGGCGTTCTTCATCGCGCCCGTCGTCGTCGTGAAGACGTGCGTCTTCACCGTCGGCAGGTGGACGATGCTCTCGCCGAGAAAGCGCTTCGGAATGAAAAATCCTTCGGGATAGACCTGATTGAGGCAGAGAAAACGATCCGCGAGATCGCCGACGGCGTCGCGGATGTGAACCCACTCCTCGCCTTCGTAGAGGTGCACGTTGCGCAGGCCGTGCGCCTCGATCACGTCGAGGTGTTTGTTCTCGCGTTCGCCGAGATGCGCGTCGATGACGACCGTGCGGTTGTGGCAGCCATGGATCAGCTCGGAGCGGTAGCCGTCGGCCTGCATCGCGCGGATCACGCCGTCGAGCTGCCATGGCGTGGTCGAGGCCGCGGGATAGAAGAAATGCCACGAGATGTTGATCTTGAGCGCGGTGTCGACGTCTTTGGGCAGATGCGCCTGGTAGTCGGCGAGGTTCAAGAGGCGGTGGTAGTCCTCGCGGACCGTACGGGGCGTCGTCTTCAGCACCGCGACTTTGGCACGCGTCATCGTCTTCCTCGCTTGCCTCGTGCTCCGGGGCGCGCCGCGCTTTTCACGGACGCGGCCCCGTCACGACGAGACCTTGGGGCGGACCGCCCTCCTCGAAGCGCACGCGCCACGCGCGCAACACCGGCGCCGTCGCCGGCGGCGTCAGCAGCGTGGCGACGAGCACGTCCCCGGCGCGCGTCGGCGCGACCGTGGCGATCTCGAGGCGCTTCCCTTCGATGCGGCCCGCGATCGCGCCCGTGCTCTGTTCGAGGAAGGTGAACGTCGAGCCCCCCTCGGCCACAGCGACGAGGGCATCGTTCCAGACGAGAAGCGGTTTCGCCACCCGCGCGCCCGTGGGCGAACGCCAGCGCAGATGTCCGTTTTCGGCGTCGAAGGCGTACACGAACGAGTCCCAGCTCGGCACGAAGATCCACTCGCCGGCGATCGAAGGTGGGGCCGTGATGCGACCGGCCAGCGCCTGCTCCCAGCGTTCGCGACAGCGCAGGCGACGGTTTCCGCTGATGCGGCAGCTCGCCGCGATGATCTCGGCGCCACCCGAGCCAGCGTAGATCCACATGCCCTCGCTCGTCGCTGTGGCGGCAGCGAGCGCGTCCCAGCGGCCCGTCGGAGTGCGTGCGCCGAAGAGCGGTAGCACGCGCGGCGGCTCGTCCGTCGTGAACGCCGCCAGATGACCGTCGAGGCGCAGGAGCGGCGGCACTACGGGAGGTGTGGGAGCGAGGCGGCGCCGCGCGCCGGCCAACTCGATCTCGAGGACGCTGCCGTCCTCGAGCGGGACGGCAAAGCCCGCCGCCTCGGCGAGCGCGCGGGGGGCGCCCGCCGGATCGCCACCCAGCGAGACCTCGAGGGTCACCGCGCCCGTCGCCGGGTCGACCACGAGCAGACGCCCGTCGCCCGCCGCGGGTGTGCGGTCGTCCGCGATCGCGAGCGTTGCGGGGCTCGCGTCCTCGGCAGGGAGGAGGGCGAGATGTGCCGCGCCGAGCTGGCCCATGTCCCAGAGCAGAGTGCCGTCGTTCGCGCGGCGGGCCTCGACGCGATCCTCGAGCGCGAACACGACCGCGAAGGCCGCTCCGCCGTCACTCTCCGCCGGGGCCGGGAGCGCGAACGCGAGACCGCTCGCGCGGGGAGGCGAGGGCAGCGGCACCGACCACATCTCCTCGGCGACGAGCCGCCGCGCGCTCTCTTGACCCCGGGCGGGAGCAGAGCTCGCGAGAAGGGCGCCCGAGAGTGCGAGGGTGAGTGCGGTGTGCGTGACGAGAGACCGTTGCATCGCGGGGAGCATAGCCCGGCTAACAAGGCTGCGCCGTACCCCCGCTCTGAGTAGACTCACGGCTTCACGCTGGACGCGCGCCTCTGGGGAGCACGTCCCCTCACGTTGCGACGAGGACGGTGGATGATCTGGATCTGGCTTGGGTTCCTCGCCTTCGTGCTGGGCATGCTCGCGCTCGACCTCGGCGTCTTCCATCGTCGCGACCACGTCATCTCGCTGCGAGAAGCGCTGTGGTGGTCCGCCTTCTGGATCGCGCTCGGGCTTTCGTTCTCGGCGTTCGTCTACTACGCCTACGAGGGTCACTGGCTGGGTCTGGGGCTCGCCCCCGACGCCGTCGACGGCTTCGTCAACGACGGCCGTCAGGCGCTGCTCAAGTACCTCACCGGCTACGTCGTCGAGAAGTCGCTTTCGGTCGACAACATCTTCGTGATCGCGATGCTCTTCACCTTCTTCGGCGTGCCCCGCATGTACCAGCATCGCGTGCTCTTCTGGGGCATCCTCGGCGCGCTCGTCCTGCGCGGGGTGATGATCGGCATCGGCGCCGCGCTCATCGCCACCTTCCACTGGGTGCTCTACATCTTCGGCGGCGTGCTCATCCTCACCGCCGCCAAGATGCTGGTGATGAAGGAAGAGCACGTCGACCCCCACCATAACGTCCTCGTGCGTCTCGCCCGCAGGTTTTTCCCGGTGACCGCGCGCTTCCACGGGCATCATTTCCTCGTGCGCGCCGGCTCGCTCGCCTCCCACGAGAGCGCGATACCCGGCACTGCGGAAGTCGACGACCCTGTCGTCAACCACACGCGCCCCGGCCGCCTCATGCTGACGCCGCTCGCCATCACGCTGATCATGGTCGAGACGACCGACCTGCTCTTCGCCGTCGACTCGATCCCCGCCGTCTTCGCGATCACCGCCGACCCGTTCCTCGTGTACACGAGCAACGTCTTCGCCATACTCGGCCTGCGTTCGCTCTACTTCGCGCTCGCGGGGTTGCTCGGGACCTTCCGCTTCCTCAAGCCCGCGCTCGCGCTCGTGCTCTTTCTCATCGGTATGAAGATGCTCTTCTCGACGTGGATCCGCGACGTCCTCGGCGAGCACTACAACCTCTACGTGCTCGGGACGGTCCTGCTCATCCTGACCGCGGGCGTCGTGGCGTCGCTGATGGCGCCGAGGAAGGAACAGAGGTGAGGCGACGCGGTCATCGAGATCCCGAGGCTTGACGGATTGCCCAGGTGGAGCCGCCCGGTCCGGTGGTTCGAGGCTCCCGACGTGGCACAATACGCGCTCGTTTCCGGATCCAAGCCCCACGGAGTGGTCGTTCCTTGAGCCGCAAGTTCCAG
>CAZPJJ010000087.1:0-12363 GCA_964586535.1 uncultured Acidobacteriota bacterium
GTGAACCTCTCGCGACTCATGTTCGGCGATCGGCGTGCGATGCGGCGCCTCTCCCGCGAGGTCGCACGAGCGTCGCGCCTGGATAGTGTCAGGCGGCTCCGGTGAGCCGCGACGACGTGCTCCTTGACGTGGGGGGGCATGCTGCCGTAGCGTCCCCCATGAAGCGGCCCCCGAGTGACGCAGGAACGTCACCCGAGGGCCTGACGCAAGCGGCAAAGGAAGTGCCGGATGCGCTCCCGCGAGCATAACCCGAAGCCGGGATCTCGCGGCCCCTCCCGTGGCGCACTTCACCTCTCGCCGCAGGAGGCTCCATGAGCAATCAGCCCAACAGGGCGCCAATGGTCAGCGTCCCAAGCGACGCCGCGCTCGAGCTCTTCATGCGCTTCCTCACCGAAGCGGAGGCGGAGCGCCGCGGACTGACGCTCGAGGAGCTCGACGCTCTGGTCGAGCAGGATGCCGCAGAGCGGGAACGCCTCGAGCGCCTGGTGCGCTGGTGCCTCGAGCACAAGTGGCCTGACCTGCTCGCTCACATGACCCGTAGGCAAGCGCCAGAGGGCGCAGGAGGCATCGATGCTCACGCGCGCCGGCGTCCTCGTGGGGAGGTCGCGCCGGCGAGACGCGAAGAACCCTCGGCACGAGTGCCGAGAACGAAAGGGAGACGGCCATGACGGAACAGGAATCGGATCGAATCGAGACGCCGCTGCCGCGCGACATCTACGAGGCCCTCGAGGCCGAGGCGCAGCGACAAGGCATCTCGGCCGACGACCTCGCCAACAAGATCATGGAGCAGTTTCTCGCGTGGGAAAACTTCGAACGCCGGGTGCGCGAGCACTTCGAGCGCGAATGCCCGGAGCTGATCGCCAAGTACAACCTCTTCAGGGACCAAGATTCCCGCGTCCACTGACGCCCCTGGAACGCGAGTGCAGACGTTTGCACTCGCCACAGCGCGGGCCGTCCCGGAGGCATCCAGGGCGGCCCCAAGAGGAGGCAAAGCTCATGGCAGGAGACCGGATCTACTACGGCGAGGGCGTCTTCTCGAAGTCCCTCGCGAACGGAGGCCGGCGGTTCTACGCGGAGTACCGCTGGCGCGGCCGGCGGATCGCAGAGGCCGCGGAGTCCGAGGAGAGGGCGCGCGAGCTCGCGAAGGGCAGACGGGCCGCGATCGCGAGCGATCCTGACTACGTGCCACCTCCGGCGAGGAAACCCGCGAGGACGCGGGAGTCGAAGCCGGAACCCGAGGCGCCGCGCGTTCGACGTTTCGGCGAGCTCCGGGAGTTCTACGATCGCGAGCTCGCGCCGGCGCGACGCGCGCGTAACTGGCAGAGGTGGGTCTCGAGTCGGGTCGGGGCCGAGTTCGACGAGGTGCCGCTCGCGGAGATGAGCGCGGCCCGGATCGAGTCGTGGCGCGATGCTCTCCTCGCGCGGGTTGCCGCCGGCGAGCTCACCGTCTCGACCGTGCGGAAGTACGTCTATTTCCTCTCGGGGATCTTCTCGAGCGCGCTCGAGACCGCGAAGGGCCGGGAGATGGTCTCGGATAACCCCTGCCGGTTCGTGGCGCTCCCGCCGGAACCTCGCGGCCTCAAGAAAGCCCTCTCGATCGAGCAATCGTGGGCGCTCGTCACCGCGGCCGAGGACGATCCTCCGCTCCGGAGGTGGGCGCTCGTCATGCTCCGGACCGGGGTTCGGACCGAGGAGGCGATGCGCCTCGAGTGGCGGGACGTTGACCTCCGCTCCGGGCGCCTCGTGATCCGGGCGACCAAGACGGGCGCGCCGCGCTACGCCGAGGCCGGCGACGAGCTCCTCGAGGAGCTCCGCGCGTGGCACGCCGAGCACGAGGCCGCGCGGCGAGCGTTCGAGGCCGATCCGGGCCAGCACCGCGAGCCCTCGCCTCGAGTGATCGGACAGACGCTCGCGAATGTGCCGCACGCTCGCTGGCAAGTCGTGTTCGACCTGGCCGAGATCCCGTGGGGAGCGGGCGAGGGGAGGTTCACGCCGAGAAACCTCCGGACGACGTTCGCGATGCTCGCTTTCCAGAACGGCGCGCGGCCCGAGGAGCTCGTCGAGCAGACGGGGCACTCGCTCGAAACGCTCATGGCGTATTACGCCGAGGCGAGCCCCGAGCAACGCCGGCGAGCGGTCAACGCGATGCCGAGTCTCCGGCGCGCTCCGTTGCGGGTTGCCAGATAGGTTGCCATTTCATAGGTTTCAAGGGTCTCGAAAACGGGCTTCTAGGGGCATAAAGGACGCGTGAGACGATAGAGAAACCCCGGGAAAGAGCTTCGGGAGCAAGGGGTCCCGAGTTCAAATCTCGGCGCCCCGACCAATCGCCCGAACCTCCGGAAACGCGCGGCAATCGATCGGCGCACTCACCAGGCGCAGTGCGTCAGGTGTTCCGAGTTCGTTTGCCGAGATACATGATAAGCGCGGAGAACACGCCCCCCGCGAGCAGACAAACCAAGGGCACGACGACCTCTTCCCAAGTGGCCGGAAGGCGATTGGGAGCCGTGGCAATCTGCAAGTCGAACTTGAGTTCACCGTCGCGCCCGGCGACCTGGGCGCCCTTCTCGATCGCCTTGAATGGCCAGACGACGTAAAGGCTGCCGAGCACGAGGCCGATCAGGAACGCTAGCGTCTGCGCGCGGAAACGCCTGAAAAGCGTATCGAGTACGCGCGCGAAAATCACGACGCCCACGACCATGCCGAGCCCAAACACGAGCAGCCAAAGGAAGGAGGCGCTCTCGACCGCGCCTGCCATGAGCGAGCGCTGCGCCTGCGCGAGATGCCCCAGGATGTTCTGGTACTGCCCCAACAAGAGCAGAACGGCAGAACCGGAGAGCCCCGGAAGAATCATCGCGCTGATGCCGATAGCTCCAGAGAGGAAAGCCATACCGAGGCCGTCGGACCCCTCACCTTCGCGAGCAACGCCGGAAAGAAGCAATGTCACCCCGATCCCGGCCACTACGTAGATAGCGGACGATCGCGACCAGCGGCCCATCATCGCGTAGGGAACCGCAATGGAGGGGACGATGAGCCCCATGAAGAACGCCAGCGTTGCAGAGTGATGATGCACGAGCAAGTACTCGATCCAAAACGCACCGAAGAGAATGGAAGCGGCCGCTCCGGCGGAGAGAACGACGAGAAAGCTCGCGTCGAGTCGCCTCCACTCCTCGATGAACATGCGCCGCGCCGATTCGGAAGCCGGATTGCGCGCGACGGCAAGAACGCGGCGAAACGAAGCGCCGCGCACCTGATTGATCGCGTGGACGATGCGGTCGAAGACGCCCAGCAGAAGGGCGAACGTACCCCCCGAGACGCCAGGAATGATGTTCGCCACGCCGATGAGGGCGCCCGCCGCGAGCACGCCGATCAGAGATTGGCGTGCTCCGACTTGCATCGAACTCTCTGCACCGACTTCCTGCATGAAGTTCCACCCGGCAGGACTTGGCACGTCACTGCGCTTGAATCTCGATGAACTTGCCGATCGTGCGGCGCAGCGCCTCCAAGTCGAAGGGCTTCTCGAGAAACGCATCGCAGCCCGCGTCTCGAATGTCCTTCTCGAGAATCGCATGCGCGTACCCGGTCATCCCGATCAATCGAACCGCTTCGAGACCTTTGCTCGCGCGAATCTCCCGCACGAGTTCGAGACCATCCATGCCGGGAAGCCTCATATCGACGAGAACCAGTGCGGGGCGCTGGGCGCGGATCCGCCTGAGAGCATGTCGACCGTCGTGCTCGATGATCGCCTCGCAGCCCAGGCTCATGAGAACGTCCGCGACAACGCGGCTCACCGCGACGTTGTCCTCGACGATCAAGACTACCGGCTTGGCCATCAGTGCTCCCGCGCGCGTCCTCGCTCCGCTGCTGACCGAGAATCTAGCGCGGATACTCCGGGAGCGCCGCTGCAATGCACGCGCCGGTTCGCGTCCCGAACGAGCGCCTCTGGTCTATTGGAAAAGGGTCATCCCTCATCGATCGGCCAGGCAGATCGGGATGAGAGAAGGGAGGATGGCCGCTTTCACGTGATCTAGTCCGATCCGTAAGCCAACTCGAGGCGCCGGACCCGCCAGGCGCCGATCGTGACGCCGAGGAAGGCCAGCGCGAAGAGGACAGCAAGCGCGACTCCCGCATGTGGAGACTCGACGGCTACTTGAAAGACCCGGTCTTCCGCGCCGCGGAGAGGAAGCAGGCTCGAGAGGTAATGCGCCACGGACGCGGCCCGGATCGTTCCCGGGAGCAGATGACCGATCGACTCGAAAAAGAAGTAGGCCACCGCGGGGAAGATCGGGTTCCTCAGTATCGAACCCATGGCGAAGAAGATCGATCCATAAGCCATCGAGCCGGCGACGATCACGAGAAGATAGCCGCCGAGGCGAAGCAAGCCGCCTTGGTCGATGAGCAAGGAGAACATCGGAGACAATCCATGAGGGGCCAAGATGAGCAAATAGCTGAGAATCGTCGTGCACGAGAAGAGAAGAGCGGCGATCAGCAACGACGACAAGAACTTGCCACCTGCCACGACCTCCCGCCGGACTGGACACAAGAAATAGTAATGGAGGCTTCTGTCCTCGATCTCGCGGCGAAAAGCGCCGGAGAAGAGCGCGACGCAACCAAAGTAGAGGCCGAATCTCTGCACCGCGATCGCGAAGAACGCCGCGTATTCGTTCTGCACGTGTTCAAGAGGCGACTGATGCGGAAAGACGAGCGAGAGGATCACGCGCGCGAGGATCATCAGCACCGGAAGAAAGGCGAGCACTACGACGACGAAAACACGTCGGGTCAACAGAGCACGCCGCATTTCGAGCAGGACGACGGCGCGCATCTGCGAGGTCCGGACGGAGAGGGACGCCGGCCCATCCGCGTGAACGACGTTGGACATCATCCATTCCCCTTCTGTCCAATGAGGTACTCGTAAACCGCCTGAACGTCGTCGTCGGCCGGCGCAATGCTTTCAATCTGGAGTTGGCCCGCGACTACGATCTCGTTGAACGCGAGATGGAAGGAGTCTGCGTCCTTCGTCGAGAGGATGACGCCTCCCGTTTCCTCGTGGAGAATCGCCTGGACGATGGCTTCTCGTTCGAACAGACGCGCCGCGAGTGTGGATGGTCTGTCGCAACGGACGAGGATCTTCAGCGGGTGCTTGACCATCTCCTCGCGTACGGTGCGGATCTCGCCTTCGGCGACCACATATCCTGCGGTCATGAGGATGACGCAGTCCGAGATCGCATCGACCTCGTGAAGGATGTGGCTGGAGACGATGATGTGACAGCCGTCCGCGGAGAAGTCACGGAGCAAACCGATGAACTCCGAGCGAGCCATCGGATCGAGCCCGTTGAGTGGTTCGTCCAACACCAGCACCCGCGGACCATGAGCGATCGCCTGCGCCAGCTTGATGCGCTGTCGCATTCCCTTGCTGTAGCCGGAAACGCGGCGGTTGGCGGCATCCGTCAGCCCAACTCGAGCGATCGCGCGGTCGGCGAGTTCCAGCGCCTTCATCCTGCCGAAGCCGTGAATCGTGAGATACCCAACGATGAAGTCTCGTCCCGTCGCTCCGGCAGGGAAGGCATCGACTTGAGTGCTGTATCCGACCAGGCGGAATACGGGCTCCGGGTCGTGCGGGTGAAGCCCAAGTATGCTGATGCGCCCGCGGCTCGGCGTGATCAATCCGGTCATGAGATTCATGAGCGTCGACTTGCCGCTGCCGTTCGGCCCGACCAGGCTCGTGATGCCAGGGCCGATCCTCAGGTTGACGCGATTGACGCCGAGCACCTCGCCATAGAACTTCGATACATCGTCGAACACGATGAACGCGCGATCTTCACGACCGAGACTCATCGGACGATCTCCAGCGGCCGGACGCGCTTCCACAGGACGGCGACGCAGAGCGAGCAGAACGCGGCGAGGCCGAGCGCCGCCACGAAGAGTGGTAGCTCCGCGCGGTCGGGCTCTCCGAAGAGATGCGCAAAGATCGACCGGTTGAGCGCCGAGAGATCCAGGACTGAACCCCACGTCGTGGTGAAGACGCCGTTGACTGTCTGACCCGCGCCCGTGGAAACGAAGTACACGATGAGGAATACTGCGCGCGACCAAACCTTCGAGCGAACCGCTGCGGCGCACGCGAGCCCCACGAGGCAAAGCGTCACGATGAAGGAGATCGCCGAGACGAAGATCGCCCAGGGCACCCGGAGATTCTGCATCGTCCAGCCCGGCTCCTCGAGCGCTGCCTGGATCCCGAAGAGCAAGAGGCCCGGAATCCAGGTGACCATCGACGTCAGCGCGAAAGGCACCAGGAACTTCCCGGCGATGTACTCCGTCCGGTTGATCGGTCGCGCGAGATAGAGCGGAAGTCCGCCGCCGACGAGGTCGTCATAGAGCATTCCCGTGGCGACGAAGAGCGCGATGAGAAAAGCGAAGCCGCTTTGTATGACCAGGAGATTGCGATAGGCGAAGCGGTCGATCTGCAGTTTCGCGACGAGTTCTCCGAGCGGTCCGAGGTCGCCACTGCGCGTCTGCAGGTAGATCAGTCCGAGAGCGACGAGCGGCCCGAGAAAAGAGAGCCCGAAGAAGAACACGAAGATCCGTGAGGCGAAGACGCTTCTCGCTGCATAGCGCGTGATGATCAGCCAGCGCCACTTCCCAGGTGTCTCGGCTCCCGAGTAGGCTTGATACCGGCGCTCATAGACCGCCATTCTGTGCATCCCCCATCGCGCGAAGGAAGATCTCTTCGAGCGAATCACGCTTGAAGGCGAGTCGGCGGATCTGAACCCGGTTCTCCTGCGCGAGCCGAAAGATCTCGGCCACGGATGCACCATCGACCAACGTCACGCGCACACGGTCGCCTCGGTACTGCTCCCAAGTGCAGCCGCATCGTGCGAGCGCGGCTTGGATCGCCGTCGTCGCACCCCGTACCTCGAGATCCAGGATTCGGGTGTCGCTGCGGCGCTCGGCCTCGAGGTCGCGGTAGGCCGCGACGAGTCCGTCCTTCAGAATCAGCACTTCGTCGCAGCATTCTTCGACGTCCCTCAGAAGGTGAGACGAGAGCAGGACGCTCATCTCGCCTCCCGCGGTGATCTCGCGCACCAACTCCAGCATTCGAAGGCGGTGAGGGGGGTCCAGACCGTTGGTCGGTTCGTCGAGTATCAGCAGCCGAGGTCCGTGAACGATGGCCTGCGCGAGCTTGGCAAGCTGTTTCATTCCAAGCGACAGCGTCTCGAGCCGGCGATAGCGAACCTCACCAAGACCGACGTAGTGGAGGACTTGGTGGGCACGCTCGAGCGCGGCCTCCGGAGGCAGTCCAGAAAGCTCGCCCATCATGCGCACGAAACCGACGACGCTGAGTCCCGGCACGTAAGCGTCGTTCTCGGGCATATAGCCGACGAGACGGCGCAGGGCGCGGCCTTCGGCCCGAGAATCCAGGCCAAAGACGCGCGCCCGCCCCGCTTCGGGTGCAACGAATCCGAGAAGCGTGTGCACGAGGGTCGACTTGCCGGCGCCGTTCGGGCCCAGCAACCCGATCGCTCGCCCGCGGAGGCGAGCGTCGAGTCCCCGGAGAACCTCTCGCTTCCCAAGCCGGACCCGCAATCCCTCGAGTTCGACCGCTGCGTCTGCCGTCACGGCTCGCGCTCAGCCGAGTCCGTTGTCTCGAGGAGGGACGCGAGGTTCGCGAGTCCACCACCACCGAGAAGCGCGCGTGCTCCGATTCCGATCAAGCCACCCTCCCGAGAGCCGGAGACGTCGATCCGACGTGGACCGGCGTAGATCCAAGTCAGGCTACTCGATTCGTCGCCCAGAATCTCGTGGAGGGTGGCCTTCTGCTCGTCACTCAGTCGGCCGCTCGTGGCCAGCTGATTCGCCAACGGCCTCAGGGAGACCGCGAGATTCTCGTAGACGAGCCCGGAGAAGTTGCTCCGCGCGTTCCGGGGCATCTTGGAAGCCAGATCCGGTGAGGTCAGCAGTGTATAGCCGCGCTCGCGTTCGGCGATCGCCTGCTCCACTACCTGCGGAGCGGGCGCTGCGACGAGGTAGCCTTCGATGAAGGCGTAGTGAATGGAGTAGGGAATCCCGGCGAGGCGGATCTCGTGGAACGTGCGATCGCCGCGAGTCTCGGAGCGCACTTCCATCGCGGCGCCCGCGGATCTTCCGCGATCCAGGTCGTTCGACGCCTCGACGAGACGATCGATGGCGCGCTGCACGCGGGCGGCGTCGTAGACCTCGATCGCGAAGCGCCAAGTCGGCGACGGCAGAAGTGGTCCGTCGATCGCGAAGGCAACTTCGCCTCCGAGAGCACCCGCCAAGTCCTCGACGATGTTCACGCCGAGCCGCGCCTCGCCTTCCGAGATCTCGGCCCGCAGATCCGGTGGCAGGCGTTGGAGAAGGTCGGCCTCGACGAAGCGGCCCGGATCCTGGATGACGAACGCCACTGCGAGACCTGCGCGAGGAGAGATGAAGTCGAGGGATCCGATGGGACCGGGTTCCGCGAGCCAGGAGATAACTCCGGATCGTTCCTGATCGAAGGTCAACGCAATCTCGTGCCGGCTTGCGCCGCCATCCTCGAGGTGTTCGGCGACGATGTGCTGAGCGTCGGCGAGACCAAGGAAATCGAGGATGCCCTCGCCGCCGCTGTTCCCGTTCGATGCCCGGACGCTCTCGACGAGCCTCTCGATATCCGCGCCGAAGAGCCAAGACGCGCCATCGTCGTAGGCCGCGGCGAGTGTCGCGAAGAAGGTGCGCTCGCGGAACGCGTTCCGCGCCGGATTCTGGATGTTCGTGAGCACGTCGCGAAGTTGCGCGGTCGAGCGGGCAAGTGCGACGACGTCCCCGGCGATCAGGACGTGCGCATCCGCTGAGACCTCGGGGATTCCGAAGCCCCCGTCGTGGACCGCGAGCGAGAATCCCGGATCGTGGGCCTCTTCGGCCATTGCCCGAGTCTCCGCAAGCAGAGCGTCCAGAGCGCCTCGATCCCGGATCCGCGCCATCACGACGGGTCCCTCCGGCTCGACTTCCCGCGAGACCGAGAACGCGATGACGACTTCGTCGTCGATGGCGCGGCCGAAGGCACGGACGCGAGACATCAAGTGACGAAGCTCCTCCCGGGCCGTCTCGTCGGCCGTCTCCGCCCACCAGTTCGAAAGGACGTCGCTCTTCTTCGTGCGTTCCTCGATCACGTCCTGGGCTTGTGCCAGTGCATCCGCAACGTTGGGAAGGGCCAGAAACACGGTCGTATCGGCAGGGCTGATGTCGAGCAGGGCATGGGAACGCCGCGGGACAGGAAGCTGAACGGTCCTCTCGATCTCGTCTCCCACGGCCTTCAACTCGGCGAGCAGCGCCAGTCGCTCGTCGAGCCTCGCGCTCCAGGCAATCTCCTCGGCAAGCGGAACCTCCTCGAGGATCTCACTTGTCGTGACCTGATCTCCGGGCAGCAGGACCCGCTCGCCCGTCGCCGCATCGACATGGACCTCGCCCTCGAGCACCGAGACCCGCGAGCCCTTCGCGCCGCTTCGCACGGAGAACACCGTGCCCTTGACGGCGACTCGGCAGTCCGGCGTCGTCACGCGCAGGTGGCCCGATCCCTGGGGAGAGGCGTCGACGATGACGGCACCCCGGCTCAAGGCGATCGTCGTTTCGTGGTGGCGCTGCGACACCGAGAACGAGGAGCGCTCGTCGATCTCGATCAATGACTTGTCGTTCAGGCGTACCTGGGCTCCGCCGCCGTGCGAGGTTCGGTAAACGGCATCCGCCAGCAGCGGTTCGCCTGGCGAAAGCGAGCGGAGGCCGTTCTTCGAGACGAGGAAGAACTCGCCCTCCAAGGCGGCCACCGATCCGATCGGGCCGGCCGGTGCAGCAGACGGAAGAAGGACAGCCACCAATCCGAGAGCGGCTGCGACTCCGAGGACGGCCGCCACCGCGACCAGTGGACGAACTCCGCGGCGTGGACGCCCCAAGGCCTTACGCCTGGAAGCCGGCGCGCTCGGGACGCCCGATTCTCCAGCCAGGCTCGCGCGCAGGAGGGTGCGAGTTCTTTCCCCGGCGGTGCGGATGGCCTCGTCGGGAGCCTCCCGGCGGCGAATCGAGTCGAGAACCCCATCGAGGACGAGATCGGGATCACGGCGGTCGTCGTTCATCGCGATTCTCCCGCACCACTCGACAATGCCTCCCGCAAGCGGAGCCGGGCGCGGTGCAGGATCACCGCGACCGCACTCTCGGAGGTGTCGAGCAAGTGCGCGATTTCTTTGTTTCCGTAACCTTCGAAGTAGCGCAGCACGAAGATCTCTGCGGAACGAGCGCTCAGGTCCAGGAGAGCCTTTCGTACCCGATCTTCCAACTCGCGGTGAATCCTGGCCTCCATCGGGCCTGGGGAGTCGTCAGCCAGTTGCACGCTGGGGTCGTCGACGATCGGTAGCAGCCGCGCGGTCCGACGCGCTCGCACGAGGTCGATGGCCGCGTTGATGGCCGCTCGGCGAAGGTAGCCGCCCGCGTTCTCGTGGACCCCTCGCGGAATGCCTGACGTCGCAAGCTTCAGGAAGACCGTCTGCTGGACGTCCTCGGCATCCTCGAGCGAAGCGGTCACGCGATAGGCCGCCCGAAAGACGGTCTCGTGGTGGGAGTCGAAGATCGCTTCGAGCGTCATCGGCTGTGTAGTCGGCTGCTCGACGAGCTTGGGGAGGGCGCTCAAGGGGGACTCCTCGGTTCTGTCGTCGGTCATCTGAACGCCTCGCGCCCCCGCATCCTTAACAGGTGTCCGGGAGAATGAGCTTCTGGAATCGGCTCGGATCTGCGGCTAGAGTGTCGCGGCCACGAGTAGAACGTGTAGGCGCATGCCACGCGAGGAGTTGCCCTCGATGAGTAGATCGGCCATCCGCTTCCGGGTCCACGGCAAGGTTCAAGGCGTAGGTTATCGCGTCTTCGCCCGAACGTGCGCGGATGCGCTCGGTATCGCTGGCTGGGTTCGGAACTGCGAGGACGGCACCGTCGAGGCTCACGCGGAGGGGACACGGGACCAACTCGCCGAGTTCGGTTTCGATCTGTCGCGGGGTGCTCGCTACGCCAGGGTGACGCGGGTCGAAGAGACCGAAGCCAGCCTCGAACCCTGTCAGGGCTTCGAGATCAGGCGCTGAGGCGCAGGCATGACATCTCGTTCATTGAAGAGTCTCATCCGTGATGTTCCGGACTTCCCCAGTCCGGGGATCCTTTTCCGCGACCTCACGCCGCTCCTCCGGGACCCCGGCGCGACCCGCGCGGTCGTCGAGCGGCTTGTGGCCTGGGCCAGAGAGCGACGACCAACGGTCATTGTCGGGATCGAATCGCGGGGGTTCCTCTTCGGGATGCCAGTCGCCGCGCTGCTGGACTTGGGCTTGGTGCCGGTCCGCAAGCCCGGCAAGCTCCCCCGGGCGACTCTGGTCGAGGAGTACGCGCTCGAGTACGGCAGGGGAACCCTCGAGATGCACGCCGATGCGATCGCGCCCGGGGACCGGGCCATCGTCATCGACGACCTTCTCGCGACGGGCGGAACGGCTCGCGCCGCCGCCAACTTGATCGAGCGAGCGGGCGGGGAAGTCGTGGGTCTCGGATTCGTCGTCGAACTGAAGTCGCTGGGGGGGCGAAATCTGCTGGAAGGGCGGGATGTGGAGAGCCTGATCGTCTATTGAGCAGGCCGGACTTCGCGGCAGAGGGCACCCTCTCGTCGTCGCGCGAAGAGCCGATGCCGAGGAGGTCGCCGACTTGTTCCCGGGTCGGGCAGGGTCTACGATCCGCGCTCGCCACGGGGTCCCGTAGCTCAGTTGGATAGAGCAGCGGTTTCCTAAACCGAAGGTCGCAGGTTCGAATCCTGCCGGGACTACCACCGAGTACGGCACACCAGGAAAGCGAAACGGAACGGAGAAGAGACTCATGGACCGCCTGGAGCGCAAGCAGATCAAACACGATGCCTTCGTCGATGGGACGATGTCCTTCGTCGAGCGCCTCGAGCACAACCCGAAACCGTTTCTCTATGGAGCCGTCGCCGTGCTGGCGGCCTTCTTCGGAACGCTCGGGATCTTCAAGCTCGTCGAAGCGCGTGGAGAGGCGAAGTCCGAGGCATTCGCACGCGCGCAAGCCGCGCTCTTCGCGCCCGTCGTCTCCGACGGTCAAGCGAAGCCCGACGCTCCGTTCCAGCCGACCTTCGCGTCTCCGTCGGAGAGGGCGGAAGCGGCGCGGGCGCGGCTCGCGGAAGCCTCTTCCGGATCGACGGGCAAGCTCGCCGATCTGATGCGTGGAACCGCACTCCTCGAGGCGGGTCAGACCGACGAGGCGATCGCTCTCCTCGAATCGACGTCGCGAAGTCTCGCGACGGACGAGACTCTCGCTGGACCGGCGCAAGCAGCTCTTGCG
>CAZPJJ010000088.1:0-12324 GCA_964586535.1 uncultured Acidobacteriota bacterium
GCGCTCCGCAGCGCGCGTGACGCTGCGCCACGGGGCGCTGCGCCGCTTCAAGGTCGAAGGCGTACGCCTCGACGGCGTGCCCGGCGCGACGGCGCGCTCGCTGGGCGATCAAGCTGCCGCGACGCAGATGATCGAGATCGCGCTCGAGGGCGCCGCGCTCGCTCCGGGCCGCTACGAAGCGACGCTCGTCATCGAGACCAGCCTCGAGAAGAAGCTCCCGGTCGTGAAGGTGCCGGTCGCGATCGACGTCCGCGGGAGCGCCAGTCCCGTCCGCGGTTCTTGATCTAGGTCAAGCGTTCCGCAGGCTGCAAACTAGATCGAACCATCGCGCACGCTGGCGTGAAAGTCGATGCCATGGCGCGACATCCGCTCATGCCGCGCCCTGTCGTAAGAATTCCGAGTTTATCAGTCACGCCATATTCAGTTTCGCCTTGCGACTGGGTATATTCCGAGCGTTCGAACGGAGCCCATCCCGACGGACGTGCGCCCGCATCTCGCCGGTGACGCCTGAGGGTTGGACAGGAAGGGGAGGTTCTGATGCGGGGTTCGTGGCGCAGGGGCGCGCTCTTTTGCGCGCTCGGTCTCATCCTGGTGTCGTCATCCTTGTTGGTTCAGGCCGGGCCGCTGCCGAAGGGCTTTCGACTGGAGCCCGTGCTCACGGGCCTCGCCGAGCCCACGTCCATCGCCGCGGCGCCCGACGGGCGCCTGCTGATCACCGAGCGCGGCGGCGCGCTACGCGTCGTCGATCAGGGCGAACTGCGCGCGGCACCACTCTGCACGCTCGCGGTCTCGACCGCGGGTGAGGCGGGCTTGCTCGGCGTCGCGGTTCATCCGGGATTCTCCAGCAACGGCTGGGTCTACTTGTACGCGACGGCGACGAACGGCGTGAACCGCGTGACGCGCGTCAGCGTCACGCGCGACGGCTGCTCCGCCGAGACGCCCATCCTCTCGAATCTCGGCACGGGGCCTTCGTCGCTGCGTCTCGGCGGCGGTATCGCCTTCGGACCGGACGGCAAACTCTACGTGGCGACGGGCGACTTCGAGAACGGGTCCTCGGCACGAGACGACGGTTCGCTCGCGGGCAAGATCCTGCGCGCCAATGAAGACGGTAGCGTGCCGGGCGACAACCCGACGGCGGGCAGCCTGGTCTTCGCCAAGGGCGTGCGCAACGCGCGCGGTCTCGCGGTGGGCGCCGATGGCCGCGTGGTCGCGTCCGACAGCGGCGCGGCTTCAGACACGAGTTCCGACGAACTCAACATCGTGCCCGCTGGCGGCGATCTCGGTTGGAACGCAGCGTCCGGCAGCTCCGGCGGCGTCTATGACGATCCGCTCGTGTCGTGGGATCCGACGATCGGTGCGGCGGGCGTCGCGATCTACGGCGCGACGGCGTTCCCCGACCTCGCGGCCGACGGTCTCGATAGCGATCACGATCGCTGGGGCGCCGACGAGTATCCAGGCGTGCGCCGGGTCGACGACAACGCGCAGGGCACGTGCATCGGTTCTGTGAACAACGGCCAGCCCTGCACCTCGAACGCCCAGTGCCCGCCGCGTCCCGATGTCGACTTCGGGTTCTTCACCGAGTCCTCGAAGTGCGAGTTCCTCGACGATCCGGCCGAGTACTGCCCCGGCGGCGTACCCGCGGGGGACGATGCTTGCGGCAACACCGGCGCGGGCGGCATCGACGAACCGGACGAGTCGTTCGTGGGCAGCATCTTCATGGCCGCGGCGACGGGCAACGAGATCGTGCGCGCCGTGCTCGACGGCAATGGCGACCTCGCGAGTTCGGCCGTATTCCTCGACTCGGCCGCGCTGCCGAACTGTCCGACCGCGTGGCGTGACGTGGCCGCGGGCAACGACGGTCTTCTCTACGCGATCGCCCAGAATGGCGGCAGCAGCCAGGGCGGCCTCTACCGCATCGTGCACGACGGCGAGATCGGCCCGCGCGAAGTCGCGAGGGGCTCTCACTTTCCACTGGTCGTGAAGAAAACCGGTATCGCGAGCGACGTCGAGCTCTTCTTCGAAGACCTGCGCAGCGACGCTCTCCAGCCACGCGACAACGGGACGAATCCCCAGGCTCCCGAGCGTGAGTACTCGGTGTGGATGGGCACGCTCGGCAACTACTACAGCCACAGCGTCGTCTCCGGGCTCGGAGCGACGGCCGGCACCGCGGTCAACGATGCGATGCGCCGCGTCACCGTCCCGGCGGGCACGGGCTCGAAGTATTTCCTCGTGTCCGCGCGCAGCGCCAATCTCGAAGGCCCGCTCGGAGCTGCCAGCGACGGCACGCCGCGGCCGGGTGCTTCGACAGTCGATCTCTGCTCGACGATCGGCGCGCATGCCGCACCGAATTTCGACCTGTGGAAGTGCGGCCAGAACTTCACTCTGCGCGACGAGTTCGGCGAAGTGCGGGAACTCTACGAGTTCCGCGGCCACGTGCTCGTGCTCGACTTCTCGGCGATTTGGTGTCCGCCCTGCCGGTCCGAAGCCGACGTGCTCGAGAATCTCCAGGCCGACTACCGAGACCGGGGCGTTCAGGTGCTCACGGTGCTCATGGACGAAGAGTCCAACGGCCCGAACTGGTACGGCCGCCCCTCGCCCGAGGAGTGCCGCAACTGGTCCGACCGTGCCGATCCGAATCCCGATCACACGTTCCCGTGCATGGTCGATTCGCTGACGGACCAGAAGCAGCGCTTGGCGTGGCCGCTCTACAACAAATGGGGCGCCCTGCCGACGAACGTCGTGCTCGACTCGGGACTGCGCGTGGTCTATACGGGAGGCGGCTACGACGAGTCGACGATCCGGCAGAAGCTCGATCTGCTCGTCGGAACGACGGACACGTGCCTGCCGTGATGATGGTCGCGATGGATTGAAAACGACGGCCCGGGGGCGACTCCGGGCCGTTTCGCACGCTCTCGCGGCCTCGCTTCGCGGCGCGAGGCCGGGCCAAGAGGAGGTCGGGAGATGGGTCTGGGTGCGGGTCAGCGCAGAGTCCTCGTGCGTGGCTTCTGGTTTCTCCTCGTCTCCGCGCTCGCGATGCCGGCCGCCCTCGCCGGCGATCCGCCGAAGGAAGGCGATACCGCGAAGCCGACGGCCTCCGCGGAGCAAGAGCGCGAGCGGCGCGCCCGCGAGGACCGCACGACGCAGACGGCCCTCACGCAGTCGATCCAGGGCGAGAGCGGACTCTCGGTGCAGACGATGTGCACCAACTGCAATAGCGCCGATCTCTCGCTCGGCGGCCTCGGCAACGAGCACATCGCGATGGTCTGCGACGGCGTCCCGGTGCCGGCCGGCCTCGCGCAGATCTACTTGCTCTCTGTGATGCCGCCGACGGTGATCGACAACGTCGAGGTCGAGAAGGGCGCGGGACGCGCCGCGCTCGATGGTGGTGCGATCGGCGGCGAGGTCGAGATCACGCGCCGCAAGCCCGAGCCGGGCCTGCAAGTGCGCGCGAACGCCGACACGGGCTCTTACGGCTGGAACGCCGCGCGCGCCGATGTCTCGGGCGCGATCGGCTGGTTCGGGGCAGCGGTCGCGGCCGCGTACAACGAGTCCGACCGCGTCTTCGCCGACGACGACACGACGCCCGACTCGCCCGGTTTCGAGCGCAAGACGATCGACGGTCGCCTGCGCTTCCAACTCGCCCGCGACCACGAGATCCGGGTCGGGACCTCGCTCTACGAAGAAGAGCAAGAGGAAGGCCGCGCCGCGTACGACTCGCTCTCGGGGCTCTGGAACCTCGAGAACGTCGACTTCGATCTGCGGCAGTACGATCTCGTCTACGAGGGCCGCTTCGATGACGGCTCGCGGTTGAGCGTCATGGGCGCGTGGGCCGAGAGAGACGCCTTCATCGAGGAGACGATCCCCTTCACGCTACCGCTCGCCGAGCGGCAGTACTTCCCGAGCTACGACATCCTCGATGAGCGCAAGCAGGGCGAAGCGAGCTACAGCCGGCTCTTCGGCACCTCGACGATCGCGCGCGCGGGTGCCTCATGGACGCGCCGCGAGATGAATGTCGTCGATGTGCGCAAGAACCTCTTCGATGTCTTCAAGGGTCTGCCGTTCTCGGAGGTCTTCACGCGCACGCAGGGCGAGGTCGTCACCGAGAGCGGCGCCTATGCCGAGGTCGAGACCTCGCTCGGACCGTCGATGGTGCTCGCGGGCGGATTGCGCTACGTCGATTACGAGTACGAGGACAACATCGAAGAGACCTTCCTGTACGACACGCCCTCGGTGCAGGAGGCGTGGGCGGCGCTCGCGCTGCCCGAGGGGAGCCGCGTGGTTCCTCGCGTCTCGCTCGACTGGAAGCCGGTTCCGTCGTGGACGCTGCGCGCCTCGGTCGGCGCGGGGTACCGTCTGCCGGAGCCGACCTACGAAGAGGTCTGCTGTGGGCGGCGCTTCCGTGGCAACCGCGGCGTCGAGATCGAGCGCTCGTGGTCCTATGGCTTCGAGGCGCGTTATCAGCCCTCTCCGCGCTTTTCCGCCGAGACTTCGCTCTTCTACACGGACTTCGAAGACTTGGTCGTCCACATGGTGACGATCGCCTCGCAGTACACGGCGACCTACCAGAACGTCAACGTCCCCGAGGCGCGCTATCTCGCGTTGAGCGCCCAGGCGCGCGGCGAGGTCACGAGCTGGCTCGCGCTCAAGGGATCGTTCACGTTGCTCGATGCCACGAACGAAACGGCGGGCGACGCGATTCCCGCAATCATCCTCAACCAGTCGAACTTGCCTGAAGCGCGCTCGTTCACTTCCGATCGCATCCCTTACGCGGTCGAGCGCTCCGGCGCGGCGGGCGTCGAGTTCCGCGCGCAACGGGTGGGATTCACGGCGTCGATCGACACGCAGTACAAGGGCGAGGTGCTCATCCAGCAGTTCACGCCCGATCTCTTCGGCTCCGAGGACGTGCTGGCCTTCCGCGAGAGCGAGGACTTCTTCGTCACGAACGTGCGCGTCACGCAGCGCCTGTGGGCGGGGCTCGAACTCTTCGCGGGCGTCGACAACGTCGAGGACTACGTGCAGTCCGACCTGCGTGACCCCCGCACGGACTTCACGTGGGGGCCATTGCGCGGCCGCTACTACTACGGCGGCGTGAGCTTCAGCTTCGACGGACTGCGCTGAGGCGACTACTCGGCTTCGAGGGCGGCGGCGCGCTCGGGGAAGTTCTTGCGCAGCTCGTCCAGCGCTGCCCGAGCCGCCTTCTCGTCGCCACGCGCGCGCGCCGCGCGCACGAGGCCGGCGAGCGCGTCGGCGTGCGCGGCGCTCCCCGCGGGCGTGTGCTCGCACGCGGCGGCGTAGGTCTTCATCGCTTGCCGGCCGTGACCCGCGGCGATCTGCGCTTCGCCGAGCTTCATCTCGATGCGCGCGACGAGCTCCATGTCCGCGCCCTTCGCGGCCTTCAGCGCGTCTTCCAGCATTTCCTCGGCGCGCTCCGCATTGCCGACGTCGAGCAGGAACGCGGCCGCATCGAGTCGCGCCTGCGGCGACGAGTCCTTCAGCGACGCGCGGTAGGGCTCGTAACCGTTTGCCACCTTGCCCATCAACTCGAGAACCTGCTCGGTGGACTGCATGCCCAGCACGCGCGCGATCTCCTCGCCCTCGTGGTCGAGGAAAAGCAGGATCGGCAGCGCCTCGATCGCGTAGCGGTCGACAAAGAGCTTCTGGATGTCGTGGTCGACCTTGAGCGGGACGAAGCGGCCCATGGCCGTGACGACGCGGTCGTCTTTCCAGGTGGTCTCTTCCATCACCAGGCAGGGAGCGCACCAAGTGGCCCACGCGTCGACGAGCACGGGCTTCGACGCCTGCGTGGCGACGGCGAGCGCCTCGCGCGGATCGGAGTGCCAATCGACGCCCGAGGCGAGGGCGGGAGTGACGAGGGCGAGAGCGGCGAGCGAGGCCAGGATCGGGCGGGGCAGCATCGAGGAACTCCTTTGATCGCGTCGAGATGATTGGCCGCGCCTCGGGCGCCTGTCAACGCAGCGAGGTGAGCCGGTGGCGCCTCCGGGCCTATATTGGCCCCGGGCGCCGCGACCCTCGGCCGCCCTTCGCTCTGGGAGGTCTCGACCATGCGCATCTCCGCCTCGCTCGTACTGATCCCGGTTCTCGCCGCCGCCGCCCTCGCCGCACGCGAGCCCAAGCCGCTCCCCGCGGACCCGCGGGACGTCGACGCGGGCGCCATCCTGGCCCGTACCGAAGCCGAGGCCGATCTTGATGGTGATCGTGAGAAGGAGGGTCTCGTGCTCGTCGAGGTCCTCACGGGAGAGCGCGATCCGGCGCGGGCGGCCGAGGTGATCCTCGGCATCATCGGCCGGGCGCGCGGTAAGGAGCGGGCCCCGCTTCTCTGGTCGCGCCAGGTTGCCCGCGAGACGGGGCTGCCGGCTCACGGCGGCGAGATCGCGGCCGTCGACCTCGATGGGGATGGCGGCTCGGAGATCGTGCTCACGTGGGATCGCGCCGTCGTCGACGGGCAGCGGGATCGCTTCGGCGAGATCTGGGCCTGCGACGGCCCGGGGCGCTTTCGCAAGGTATGGGAGGGCGCGTGGGAACAGGACACGAGACGCGACGAGAAGAGGGCGGTCTCGGAGCGCATGCGCTTCGAGACGACCATCGACTACGGCGCCACGCGCGCGATGGCGGGGCGGGGCCTCGTTCTCGTTCGGACCTACACCGTGGTGGCGGGCCAGACGCTCTCAGAGCCGAAGGTGACGCGCGACGAAGTGGCCGCCCGCTTGCGGCCCTGATCACGGCGCTCCTCTGCGGTGGATTCGCTCTCGCCGCCGAAGACGCGGTTCCCGCGTCGGCCCTCGATGCGGTGACCGAGACGGCGATCGAAGCGCCTCACGGCGTTCGCGCCGCGTTCAAGCTGCCCGTTCCCGTGGACGTCCCCGGCTCGTGGATCTTCGAGGCCGAGTGGCAGGGCCGCGGGATCGCGACGCTCAAGATCTTCGACCCCGACGGCACGATGCTCGCGAAGCGGGTCGGCACCTCGCCGCAAGGATTCGCGCTCGACGTCCTGGGGCAGCCGGATCCCGCGCGGCCCTACGTGTTCTCCTTCGAGACGCCACTCGCGCGCGGCGCGCTCGCCGGCGTCCTGCGCGTGAAGACTCCCGCGGCGCCGCGTCCCGAGCCTCCCCCCTCGAAGGCGTCGCTCTCGGTCGCGGATGACCAGCCCCGTTTCGACGCCTCGGCGTGGCGCGGTCCCGGGCGATGCCTCGCGCCCGCACTCGCCGACGACGCCGCGGGCCGCGCCCTCGTGCGCCTGGGCACGAGCCTCGAGAGCGCCGCCGCGAAGAGGCGCGCGTGGGCGGCGACCTGGGGCGAGCGGATCGCACAGCTCGCCGATCAGGAGAACGGCGACGGCTCGCTCTCGCGGCGTCAGCTCGATCGTCTGTGGAAGGAGATCGGCGACGACGGCGCGGACGCGGACGCCGACGAGGTGGGACGCTCGATGCGCGGCGTACTCGCGGCCATCGAGGACCTCGTGCGGCGCGAGGAGACCTCGAACGACGCGCGCTGGGCGGAACTCCGCTCGCGCCGGCGCGAGGTGCTTTCGACGATGGCGTGTCTGAGCGGACCGGCGGGCGGCAGGTAGAATCCTCCACGTTGGAGGATCGCCCGTGATCGAGACGCACATCGCGTCCTTGGCCGGTGCCGTGGCCGACGCCGTCGCGGCTCACCAGCGCGCGCTGCACCAGATTCCCGAGCTCGCCTTCCAAGAGCACGAAACCGCGCGCTACGTGAGCGCGGCGCTCGCGGCGTTGGGTCTCCAGCCGAGGACCGGCATCGCCGGGACGGGCATCGTCGCCGAGCTGCCCGGCGCGGGCGAGGGGCCGACTGTCCTGCTGCGCGCCGACATGGACGGCCTTCCCATCGAAGAGGATCTCGAGCACGAGCCGCGCTCGCGTCACGAGGGCCGCATGCACGCCTGCGGCCACGACGGCCACATGGCGGTCGTGCTCGGCGCCACCGAGGCTGCGCTGCGGCTCGCTCGGACGGTCGCGCCCTGGCCCGGCCGCCTCGTCGTGCTCTTCCAGCCCGCCGAGGAAGGCGGCACCGGCGCCGCCCGCATGGTCGAAGAAGGCGTGCTCGACGACTTCCGCATCGACCACGTGCTTGGCCTCCATCTCTGGAGCCCGCTTACCAAGGGCAAGGCGATCATTCCCGACGGCACGGTGATGGCTTCGGCTGACGAGTTCCGCGTCGTGCTCAAAGGGAAGGGTGGTCACGGCGCGCTCCCGCACGAGGCGAACGACGTCGTGCTCGCGCTCTCGCATCTCGTGGTCTCGCTGCAGGCGATCGTCGCGCGCGAGATCGACCCGGTGCTGCCCGCCGTCGTCACCGTCGGCCGCATCCAGGCCGGCACCGCGCCCAACGTGCTGCCGATGCAGGGCTCGATCGACGGCACCTTCCGTGCACCCACCACGGAGGTCCGCGCGCGCCTGCTCCACCGCGTCGGCGAGATGGCGCAGGCGATCGCGCTCGCGCACGGCGTCACCGCCGAGGTCGAGTTCGGCTCGGGTATTCCGCCGACGGTCAATCACCCGCGCGAGGCGGCCGCCATGCGCCGCGCGGCCGCGGCCGTGCTCGGCGCCGCCAACGTTGCGGCCGGCCCGCCGACGATGGCCGCCGAGGACTTCGGGCTCTACCTGCAGAAGCGCCCAGGCGCCTTCATGCTGCTCGGCATGCGCGACGAAGAACGCAGCCTCGTGGAGCCGCATCACCACCCGCACTTCCGCATCGCGCCCGACGTGCTTCCGCAGGGCGTGGAGATCCTCCTGCGCGCCGCGCTCCTGGTCATGCGCGAGGCACAGGGCGAGGCGAGCCCGTGATCGGCCACGAGCCGCAGCTCGTCGCCGGGAGGACGGCGCTCGTCACGGCCGCGAGCGCGGGCATCGGCTACGCCTGCGCGCGCGCGCTCGCGGGGGCGGGCGCGAAGGTCGCGCTCGTGGCGCGCGATCCGGGACGCCTCGAAGAGGCGCGTGCCCGCATCGAACGCGAAACGGGACGCGCGGTCGTCGGCATCACCGCCGATCTGGGCGTCGCTTCCGAACCGACGCGCGCCGCTCGCGAGGCGGAGCGCGCGCTGGGCGGCATCGAGATCCTCGTTGCGAACGTCGGCGGCCCGCGCCCCGGCAGCTTCGACGCACTCGACGCCGAAGCCTGGGAGGCCTCGATCGCCGGCGTCCTGCGGCCTGCGCTCGAGCTCTCGCGCGTGGTGCTGCCGCGCATGCGCGTCGCGCGCTGGGGGCGCATCGTCCACGTGCTCTCGATCACCGCGCGCCAGCCCGTGCACGGCCTCGCCGCGAGCAACGTGCTTCGCCCAGCGGTCGCGGGGCTCGTCGCCGATCTCGCGCGCGAGAACGCCGTCCACGGCATCGCGGTCAACGCGGTCTGTCCCGGCTACACGCGCACGGCGCGCCTCGAAGAGCTGGGCGCGAACGCACCCGAACGGCTGCGGCAGATCGAAGAGCAGATTCCCGCGGGGCGCCTCGCGGATCCGCGCGAGATTGCGGCCGCGGTGCTCTTTCTGGCGAGCGACGCGGCGTCGTACGTGCACGGGGCCGTGCTGCCGGTCGACGGCGGGCTCACCGCGCGGCCCTGAGTCCTCGCGGCGCGGCCGAAATCAGGGGAACTCGACGCGCGTCACGGCGCGCCGGCCGACGAAGATCTTGACGTTGTTGTCGGCCGGGTCGGACGGATAGAGCGTGAATCCGGTGCCCTGCGGGTCGAAGTCGGGCGTCGTCCCGAAGATCACCTCGCCGTCCTGGAAGGTCACGATGCAGCGGCGGCCGCGGTCGGGTGCGGGCCCGAAGCCGGGGGGCGGATCGTAGTCGCGGTTTCCCAGGAAGTCCTTCACGTAGAACACGCCCTTGACGTCGTCGATCGAGAGGCGGACCGGGACGCCGCCGCCCTCGCCGGGGAGCACGTGGAAGTGCGGCATGTCGGGGCGCAGGTCGAGCGTGAGACCTTTGACGATCCGGCCCTCGAGCGTGTGCACGACGACTTTGTTTTCCACGGGATCCCCTCGTCCGGCGGGCGGGGCGTTGCCGGAGCCGCGCCGATTATGACCACGGCCGGGCGATTCCGGAAGGGCGCGGCCCCGCACGCTGGCCTGGACTCTTCCTGAATCCCTGGCCGGTGGGCAGGTCCGTCGTCTCCAGCCAGGGCTTTACGAGCGGTGCAGGCTAGGCACCCGAGCGCCGCCTCGCCAGCTCGATGCTCTCGCGCAGGCTCGGCGAATCCGCGCCCAGGGCCTGGGCCCGCTGCCAGGCTTGGAGCGCGCCACGCCACTCGCCGGCCTCGGCCCGCAAGCTGCCGAGGTTGACCCAGAGCGCGGCGATGGGGACGTCCGCGCGGGCGAGGTGCTCGTAGTGCGCGCGCGCCTCGGCCTTGCGCCCCGCGCGCAGCAGCGCTGTCGCTAGGTTGGTGCGGTACTCGACGTTGTCGGGCTCGAGTTCGATGGCGCGGCCGAAGGCGAACGCGGCGGACGGTGCGTCGCCGCGCTCGCCGCGCAGCGTGCCGAGCACGTTCCAGTAGATCTCGATCTTCGGGTCGCGTTCGAGGGCGCGGACGAGGTAGGGCTCGAGCGCCGCGCGCTCGGCGCTCGATGTGGCGAGCGCGAGCAGTCGTTCCAGGGCGCGCGTCGTCCGCGGGTCGGCGTCGAGCGCGCGCCGGTACGCATCGCGGGCGGTCTCGGTCTGTCCGCGCGCTTCGGCGAGGCGGCCCTCGGCCACGTGGAGCACGGCGGGCTCGCGTTCGGCGAGGGCGCGGTGACGGGCCAGCCGCTCGGCGGCGCGGGCGACATCGTTGCGCTCCAGTTCCAACTCGACGAGCCAGAGCGCCGTCGACGGAGAGGTCGCGCGCGGGAGTTTCGCCGCACCCTCCTCGAGCGCGGCGATCGCGCCTTCGAGGTCGCGTCGTGCGGCGCGCGCTTCCGAGAGGAGCGCGTAGGTCTTCGGGAGCGGCTGGATCTCGTTCGCCGCGAGCAGCTCGCGTTCGGCTTCGGCGAAGCGGGACTGATTCATGAAGTAGGTCGCGAGATTGCGGTGATAGGTCTCGCGCGGACGATCGCCCTCGCCGGTGCGCGCGGCCGCGGCGGTTCCGGTGACGGCGTCCTCGCCGCGCGGTTCGGGATCGTCGCCGACGTAGCCGAGGCCGCGCAGCGTTTCGAGCATGCGCTCGCGCGCTTCTTGCAGGTCTTCCTCGGAACCGGCCTCGTAGCGGCGCGGGCCGACGAGCGCGGCCCAACTCGGCACGCGCTCGGCGGGGAAGCCCGCGTGGACGCGCTCGTCGAAGAGATCGAGACGCACCTGCCCCGGCATGTCGCTGCCGGCCGGAAGGCCGCGCATCGCGAGCAGCGTGGGAGCGATCTCGAAGAGCGTGAAGTCGGGCACCGCGACGCCCTTTCGCAACGGTCCGCCCGCGGCGACGAAGAGACCCTGGAGCCGGTGCCACTCGACGGGCTGGCCGCGCGTGAAGGGATGGATGTCCGGCGGACGGCGCTCTTGCCAGAGGAAGCCGTGATCCGAGTGCACCACGACGATCGTGCCCGGCCCCGCGGACTCGACGAGACGGCCGAGCGCGGCGTCCTGCTGCCGGTACGTCGCCTCCACGATGCCCGCGAACGCGCGTTCCTTCGAGTCGGCGAGCGGATGCGGCGGCGGCGCGAGGTGCTGGAAGTTGTGGCCGATGAGATCGATGTCGCCGAAGTAGACCGCGACGATGCCGAACGAAGGATCGCGCGCGGCTTCGGCGGCGAGCGTTTCGTTGTTGGCGCTGTGCGTCGCGATCTGCAAGAGGAACGCGAGCGGCGGCGACTTGCGGCCTTCCTCGCCCTGCGCTTCTTTATAGCGGCGGCGCATTTCGGGGTCGCGCCAGAACGCGCGTGCGGCCTCGATCTCGGAATCCGTGGCCTCCGGGTAGTAGGCGCGCACCAAGGCGGCGGGCACGGTGTCCGTCGTGAACAACTTCGCCGCGCGCTGGTCGAGGAAGCCGGGCGGCCAGGCGAGCCCCGGCGGCAGCGGCGAGCCGCGATCCGGAGACGACACCAGCTTGTCGGCGCCGTCGGAGACGATGACGCCGTCGATCTCCTCGACGGGCTGCGTCGCCCAGAAGTTGAAGAACGCGCCCCGCTCGCCGGCAGCGCTGAGCATCTCCCAGAGCGCGGGTGCGCGGCGGAAGCTCGACGAGATCGGCAGGTGCTTGCCATCGCTCGCGGCGACGGTGAAATCGCAGATGCCGTGGACATCGGGGCCGACGCCGGTGACGGCGGTGTTCCAGAGCAGCGGCGACATCATCGGCTCGTACGAGAGCAGGTTCGCGCGCACG
>CAZPJJ010000089.1:0-12277 GCA_964586535.1 uncultured Acidobacteriota bacterium
CATGAAGCCCTGGCCGAAAATGCCGGATCTGCCCGCCGGCCACTCGCTGTCGCTCGTTCTGGGCCGTACTCGGTCTGCGCAGACTGCGGAGGGGGCCCCAGGACGACGCAGCAAGACCGCGTCAGCGGTCGCAGCGAGGAGTTCGAGAACGCTCCAGTGGAGCGTTCGAGCCTGGGGATCTTTGGCTACACCTCGTCTGCGCAGCCCTGCGTGCGGCCCATCCGGCAGGCATCCGCGGCATTTTCAGCTCAGATTTCATGAATAGTCCGGGATACCCCCAATACCGCGACTACGAGCCTTTCGCGACCATTCGCGCGGGTTGGCCCGTGCTCTGCAGCACCGTGCGCCACAGAGGATGCTCGGGGTCCAGCGTGCGGCGGCGTCCCGCGACGGCGGAGATCGGCACGTGGACCTGCAGGCCGTGAACGCGGCCGACCATGACCTCGGTTTTGCCGGCCATCGCCGCATGAACGGCGTTCTGCCCGAGTTGCTGGCAATAGATGGCGTCCGAGGCGTTGGCCTGCGCCGAGCGGATCATGTAGCTCGGGTCGATGTACTTCAACGTGAGGGGAATCGAGCGCTCCTTGAAGTAGGTCTGGATGCGCTCTTTCAGATAGCGCCCGATGTCACCGAGCTTCGTGTTGCCCGACGCGTCCTTGCCGCGGGCTTCGGCGTCGCCCAGAAAGCGCTGCCCGGCGCCTTCGGCGACGACGACGACAGCGTGGCGCCTCGTCACGACGCGGCGGTGCAGGCAGGCGAGGAATCCGTCGGGACCGTCGCAGTCGAAGGGCACTTCGGGGATGAGCACGAAGTTCGCCTCGCCGCTGGCGAGCGCGGCCTGCGCCGCGATGTACCCCGAATCGCGGCCCATGAGGCGCACGAGGCCGATGCCGTTGAAGGCGCCCCGCGCCTCGGCGTGCGCCGCGTCGACGGCGTCGCGCGCGAGCGAGACGGCCGTAATCATGCCGAAGGTCGCATCGACGTAGGGGATGTCGTTGTCGATGGTCTTCGGGATGCCGACGATCGACACGCCCAGGCCGCGCTTCAGGGCGGCCTCGTGAATGGCGAGCGCCGCGGACATCGTGCCGTCGCCGCCCACCATGAAGAGCATCGACACGGCCTCGCGATCGAGAAAGGCGGCGATCTCGTCCACGGGAGGCCCCCCGCGCGACGAGCCGAGAAACGACCCGCCCTCGCGCTGGATGCTGCCGATGGTTTCGGGCTGGAGGCGCAGGGGCGGGATGTCGTCGGCGGCGAATCCGCGCAGGCCGTAGCGGATGCCGAGGATCTCGCGCACGCCGTAGTGCCAATTGAGCGTGAGCACGATCGCGCGCACGACATTGTTGATGCCGGGGCAGAGGCCGCCGCTGGTGACGATGGCGGCGCGCACGTCGTTGGGGCGGAAAAAGATCTTCGCGCGCGGGCCGGCGATTTCGAAGGCGGAAGGCACGGCGCCGTTCGCGAGCGATGCGCGCACCCGCTCCAGGTCGACGTCGTGCAGCATGCGCCGGGTGTCATCCACGAAATCGACCAGGCCGTCGCCGGCCTGCGAGCCGAGCGACATCGGCGAGTTGTGCCGGGCGGGCCCGAGCGTGCGGACGGTGAAATCGAGGGAGGGTTCGTTCATCGCCAACCATGGTGGCCGATCGGCCGCCGGAATCAAGAAACGCGCGCGTGAACTTCGATCCAGGCGACGAGCCGCCCCGCCGCCGCGCCCTGCCTGCGATACGAGGGCCATGCGTCGGAGCAGATCGTGCAGGGGCCAGCGTACTCGATGGACTCGCCGGCCACCGCCGAGGCCGCAAGCCGGTCGCGGACGACTCCTCTCAGATCGAGGAGCGCGTGGCCTCGGCGCGGGGAGGGGATGACCCGGCCGGGAGCCGGGTCCAGGGCCGCGATTACCTCGGGGCCGACCTCGTAGCAGCAGCCGCCCGCCGCGGGGCCCATGGTCGCGAAGAGGCCCGTCCCTGGAGCCGGGGCCACCCGCCGCAGTTCCATGACGGCGTGCCCGACGATTCCCGCCGCGATCCCCCGCCAACCCGCATGGACGGCGGCGACGGCCGAGCCGTCCGCGAGGGCGAGCAGAAGGGGCACGCAGTCCGCGGTCACCACGCCCACCGGCGGATCTCCGGGGCGCGCCAACACGGCGTCGGCCTCCGGCGGAGCCTCTCCGAGATTTCCAGGGCGGACGAGCGTGGTCCCGTGGACCTGCCGAGGACGCCAGATACCCGGCGGTGCCTCCTCGAAGCTCGGGGCGAAACCATGGCGAATATTCAGCGCGCGTCCGAGCAGCGGGCTCGCGAGCACCGTCCGGCCAGTCACCGGGGACCGCCCGGGACCGGCGGGAGCGCAGGCCGCAGGGGCGGCCGCGCCGCGATCCTTTCCTTGACCCATGCGCTTCGAGCGAGCAATATTCCGGCTTTCGGCCCGGCCATGGTCGGAGAACGACGGGCGCGGCCCGGGCGCATCCAAGCCATTTTTGTCCTCCTTACGCTTCGAGCGCGCGGCGTCCTGGCGGCATGCCGTGGCCCGTAGAGGTGCGAACAGAAGATGCTCTTTACAGCCACACTGGCGATTCTCGCGCAGGCGGGACAACAGGGGGGGATGACCGCCCTGATGATCCAGCTCGCGCCGCTCGTACTCATCGGTCTGATCTTCTACTTCTTGCTGATTCGCCCACAGCGTCAGCGGCAGAAGCAGCACGAGGAGATGGTCAAGGCTCTTCGCCCCGGCGACAAGATCGTCACGCAAGGCGGGCTCATCGCCACGGTGACCAAGTCGGACGAAGGCACGGCGACCTTGCGGGTGCGCCTCGCGCCGAGCGTCGAGGTCACTCTCCTGCGGTCGCACGTCGCGGCCAAGACCACGGAGGACATCCAGTGAAGGCGGTCTATTGGAGGCTCGCCGTCATCGCGGTCGTCGTGATCGCCTCGGTGATCATGCTCTGGCCCCGCAAAGACGGCGACATCGTCAACGTCGCGCTCGGTCTCGACCTCAAGGGCGGTTCACACCTCGTGATGGAGGTGCTCACCAACGACGCCGTGAAGTCCGAATGTGACGTGCTCGGCACGCGCATCGGCGAGCGGCTGCGCAACGAGGGCTTCCCGGGCGCTCGCGCGGCGACCACGGGTCTTGGCACGATCACCTTCAGCGAACTGGGCGAGGGACGTGCGGCGGACGCCGAGACGCTCATCGAGGGCGACCTCGGCGATTGGAGCATCGGCACCGACGGCGACACCGTCGTGGCGCGCATGCCCGAAGCGCAGATCCAGGTGATCCGCGATCAAGCCGTCGAGCAAGCGCTGAACACGATCCGCAACCGCGTCGACGAGTTCGGCGTGGCCGAACCGCTCATCCAGCGCGTCGGCGGCGCGAACAGCGAGCGCATTCTCCTGCAGCTGCCCGGCGTCGAGGATCCGTCGCGCGTCAAGGGCATCATCCAGACGCAGGCGCGCCTCGAGTTCCGCATGGCCTACTACGGGCCCGACGGCTCCGGCCCCTATCGTGGCCTGACCCGCGACGACGTCATCGCGCAGTTCGGCGGCATGCTGCCTCCGGGCTCCGAGGTGCTACCCGTTCTGCGCTTGAACCCGGCGACTCAAGAGAAAGAGACCGCCGAGTGGATGCTGATCGAGAAAGCCTCGGTCGTGACGGGCTCCGACCTCACGGACGCCCGGCCCTCGCGCGATCAGTACGGCCGCGACGTCGTCTCTTTCCGGCTCGACGTCGAAGTGGCGTCTCGCTTTGCTCGCCACACTCGGGCGAACATCGGCCGCATCATGCCGATCATCCTCGACGGCAAGGTCGAGACCGCCCCGGCGATCCAGTCGGAGATCGCGACCGACGGCCAGATCACCGGCGAGTACACCTACGAAGAGGCCCAGGATCTTTCGCTCGTGCTGCGCGCGGGCGCACTGCCGGCACGCGTCGTGACGATCGAAGAGCGCACGGTCGGCCCTTCCTTGGGCCGCGACTCGATCATGCAGGGCTTGAACGCGATGCTCATCGGGTTCTCGTTCGTCGTCGTTTTCATGGTCGTCTACTACAAGCTCTCGGGCGTCAATGCGGTGCTCGCGCTGGCGCTCAACACGGTGATCATCGGCGCGGTCATGTCGTTCTTCGGCGCGACGCTCACGCTGCCGGGCCTCGCCGGGTTCATTCTGCTCGTCGGCATGGCCGTCGACGCGAACGTGCTCGTCTTCGAGCGCATCCGTGAAGAACTGCGCATGGGCAAGACCGTCCGCGGCGCGCTCGAGGGCGGCTTCGGTAAGGCGATGTCCGCGATTCTCGATTCCAACATCACCACGCTCATCGCGGCGGTGTTGCTCTTCAACTACGGCACGGGCCCCGTGCGCGGCTTCGCGGTAACGCTGTCCATCGGCATCATCGCGTCGCTCTTCACGGCGATCTTCGTCAGCCGCACCATGTTCGATCTTTTCTTGGGCGAGCGCGGCTCGGCCAAGCTCTCGATCTGACCGGGAGATACGCCGATGGAGCTGCTCAAGAACACCAACATCGACTTCATGGGTCCGCGACGGATCTGGATCGGCATCTCGCTGGTCCTCGTCGCGCTCTCGTGCGTCGAGATCTTCGTCTTCGGCATCAAGCAGGGCGTCGAGTTCGCCGGCGGCGCCGAAGTCGTCCTTCACTATGTCGAGAAGCCCGACCTCGACCGCATCCGCGGGGATCTCGGCGCGGCCGGACTCGAGGGCGTCACCGCGACGACCTTCGGCGACACGGACGACAAGGAGATCGCCATCCGCGTCGCGCTTCCCGAGGCGACCGAGGCCGAGGCCGAAGCCACTCGCGATCTCGCCAAGCAGATCGTCACCACTCTCCAGCCTGCCGAAGTGCGCGCACGCGTCGAGGCCGGGCAGCTCGATCTGAACGTCGTCGACGAGACGACGCTCGCGGCGCGCCTGCAGAGCTCCGGGATTCCGGCCGAGGAAGCCGCGGCGGCGGCCGAGGCGCTCACCAATCAGCGCCGCGAGAACAGCGGCGTGCTGCTCTCGATGGACCAGGCCATCGGCCTCGAAGGGGTCTCGGAATCGGTCGACGCCTTCCTGCGCGACAACGCCTTCGTCGGTCCCTTCGGCCTGCGCGGCCAGGAGGTCATCGCTGGCTCGGTGTCGGGCGAGATGCGCAACAAGGCGTACTTGGCGATCACGGGCGCGCTCTTTTTCATGGGCCTTTACATCTGGTTCCGCTTCCAGCTCCAGTACGGCATCGCCGCGATCATCGCGCTCGTCCACGACACGGCCATCACGCTGGCGGCGTTCTCGCTCGCCGGCCTCGAGGCGAACCTCCCCGTCGTCGCGGCGTTCCTGACGCTGGTCGGCTATTCCGTCAACGACACGATCGTCGTCTTCGACCGCATCCGCGAGACGGTGAAGGCGCGCGGCATGGGGAACTTCGTCGCCGTCATCAACGACGCGATCAACCAGACGCTCTCCCGGACGCTGATCACGTCCGGAACGACGTGGATCACGGTGCTCGCGCTCTACGTCTTCGGCGGACCGGTGATCCGGCCCTTCGCCTTCGTGCTGCTCCTGGGCATCCTGATCGGTACCTACTCGTCGATCTATGTCGCGAGCCCCTTGCTGCTCTTCTGGAACGACCGCTTCGCGAAGCGGTCGACGGCTCGCTCCGCGAAACCCGCGGCGAAGGCCGCCGCACGCGGCTGATACGGGAATCGGTTTCAGGGGCGGGGTGGCATCCACCCCGCCTTTTTCTTTCTGGCTCGCGCTCCGGGACATCGCGGATAGTGCGGGCCGAAACGGCGGTCCTATACTTCAGACATGATCCGTTTCGAAGACATCATGGAGCGGGTCGAACGCTCGCACGCGAATCCCGACGGGGATCTGCTGCGCAAGGCGTACGTCTATAGCGCCATGGCGCACCGCGGCCAGGTGCGCCGCTCGGGCGAGCCCTATCTCATCCATCCCCTCGAGGTCGCGTTCATCCTCGCCGACCTCGACCTCGACGTCGAAACTGTCGCGACGGGGTTGCTCCACGACGCCGTCGAGGATGCGCAGGTCTCGCTCGAGGACGTCGAACGCGAGTTCGGGACGAACGTCGCCCATCTCGTCGACGGCGTCACGAAGCTCTCGCGGCTCGACATCGCTTCCGACGAGGACCGCCAGGCCGAGACCGTCCGCAAGATGATCCTGGCGATGGTGACGGACATCCGCGTCATCCTCGTCAAGCTCGCCGACCGGCTGCACAACATGCGGACGCTCATGCACATGCCGCGCGAAAAGCAGCTGCAGAAATCGCGCGAGACGCAAGATATCTACATTCCGCTCGCGCACCGGCTCGGCCTCGGAAAGATGCGCTCCGAGCTCGAGGATCTCACGCTCTCCTACGTCGAACCCGAGGTCTACAAGTCGCTCGTCGCGCGCCTCGCCGAAAAGAAGGACGTCTCGGACGAGATGATCCGCGAGGTCATCGAACACCTGCAGGCGCGCCTCGCGGAGCACGGGATCAAGGGCGACATCTCGGGCCGCTTCAAGAGCATCTATTCGATCCATCGCAAGATGCAGGCGCAGATGATCGACGTCGACCAGGTCTACGACGTGATCGCGTTTCGCATCATCACGGAGAATCTCCGCGACTGTTACGGAGCGCTCGGTATCGTGCACGCGACGTGGCCGCCCGTGCCTGGGCGCTTCAAAGACTACATCGCGATGCCCAAGCCCAACCTTTATCAGTCGCTGCACACGACGGTGATGTCCGATCGCGGCCATCCCTTCGAGGTGCAGATCCGCACCGCCGAGATGGACGAGATCGCCGAGGAGGGTATCGCGGCGCACTGGCGCTACAAAGAGCGCGGCAAGCTGACCGAGCGCGAGATGGCCGGCGTGCAGTGGTTGCGGCAGGTCATGGAGTGGCAGAAGGACGTCCGCGACTCGAAGGAGTTCCTCAAGTACGTCAAGGTCGACCTCTACCCCGGCGAGGTCTATGTCTTCACGCCCAAGGGCCGCGTGATCAGCCTTCCGCGCGGTTCATGCCCCGTCGATTTCGCCTACGCCGTGCACACCGAGGTGGGCAATCAGTGCGTCGGCGCGCGCGTGAACGGCCGGCTCGTTCCGCTCAAGACCGAGTTGCAGAGCGGCGACATCGTCGAGGTGATGACCCAGAAGGGACACGAGCCCAGCCGCGACTGGCTGGCGATCGTCCGCACGGGCCGCGCGCGAACGAAGATCCGCACCTATCTCAAGACCGTCGAGAACGCCCGCGCCATGGATCTGGGGCGCTCGTTGCTCGACAAAGAGATGAAGCGGCTGCGGCTCTCGCAGAAGGAGATCACCGAAGAGAAGCGCGCCGAGGCGCTCCGAGAGCTTCACGTCGAGTCCTTCGACGACCTGCTCGCCAGCATCGGTTTCGGCAAGATCACCGCCCATCAGTACTTGTCGATGCTCGTTCCGGGCGCGCCCGCTCCGGAGAGCGAGGACGAGTCGCCGAGCATCCTGCGGCGCGTTTCGAAGGCGCTCGGCCGGGGCGGTGCTCAGAAGATCAAAGTGCACGGCATCGGCGACACGCTCGTCACGCTCGCGCGCTGCTGCAATCCCATCCCCGGTGATGCGATCGTCGGCTACATCACGCGCGGGCGCGGCGTGACCGTCCACACCGAGGAGTGCCCGAATCTCGAGGCGCTGCTCGTCGATCCGGGCCGGCGCATCGAAGTCGAGTGGGCCGGCGATCCGAACCGGCCGAACTCCTTCACGGTCGGCCTGCTGGTGCGCGCGGAGAACCGGCCGGGTATGCTGGCTCGCGTGGCGACGGTGCTCGAGGCGAATCACGTCAACATTCGTCACGCCGATGCCGATGTCGGCGAAGACGGACGGGGCGTGATCACCGTCATCGCCGAGGTCCAGGATCGCCCGCAGGTCGAGAAACTGCTCGCGACGTTACGCCGGTCGCCAGGCGTCTATCAGGTCGCGCGCATCTCTCCCGATCACGCGGCGGGCGGTCAGAAATGACGCAACGTTGCTCGCCTGCGGCGAGTGCGTGCGGGAGGCAAGACGCCATGACGCAACTCCAGACCATCGCGACCGCTCACGCGCCGGGGGCCGTCGGCCCTTACAGCCAAGCTATCAAAGTGGGGTCCTTCGTTTTCTGCTCGGGGCAGATCGCACTCGACCCCGCGAAGGGAACGCTCGTCGGCGAGGATATCGCCGCGCAGACGCGCCAGGTCCTCGCGAATCTCTCCGCGGTGCTCGCGGAGGCCGGCTCGAGTCTCCAGCACGTCGTCAAGACGACCGTCTTCATGGCCGACATGAAGGACTTCGCCGCGATGAACGCCGTCTATGCCGACGTCTTCGGCAACCATCGCCCGGCGCGCTCGACGTTCGGTGTGGTCGAGCTCCCCAAGGCCGCTCTCGTCGAGATCGAAGCCATCGCGCTCGTCCCGTAATCGGGGACCTGCCGGGAACCGGCGCCGGCTTGGGATGCTGCTCGGCGTCGGCGCGGGTTTCCGCGCCGGGATGTCACACGTTCCCCTCACTTGCCCGGTTTTCACCGGAAACCCATATTCGCCCGCGAGGCTGTCCGGCCGTGACGCGCTGTCCGGGCGCGCATGGCCGCGTGCGAACGACCGCATGGCAGCCTCGATACGGCAGCGCGTGGGAACGCTGTCCGGAGTGAGAGGGCAACGTGGGTTTCGGTGGCCATGGATGGCCGGATATCCGCGAGCGGCGGTCGCCTTTCGCGCATGTCCGTTTTCGCCTTGACCTTGCGCCGATCGAAAACCTAGCTTCGCCCTCGCCCGGAGCCAGCTTCACGGCTACGCCGGCGCGGAGGTAGACATGCTCTTCGGTCGGTCGAAAGACCTCGTCGGGCTCGACATCGGTGATAGCTCGATCAAGGTCGTCGAGCTCAAGGAGCTCGGGCGAGGACGTGGCTGGGAAGTCACCGCGCTCGCCAACGAGCCGCTCCCCCAAGAGGCCATCGTCGACGGCGCCATCATGGACGTCGGCATCGTCGTCGATACGCTCCGGCGCATCTGGGAGCAGCGGCGCATCCGCAACAAGCGGGTCGCGACCGCGCTCTCCGGGCCCTCGGTCATCATCCGGCGCATCAACGTGCCGCCGATGTCCGAGCAGGAGCTCGCCGACCAGATTCGCTGGGAAGCCGAGCAGTACATCCCCTTCCCGATCCAGGAGGTGTCGCTCGACTACCACGTTCTCGAGGGGCGCTCGCTCGCCGGCGACAACAACATGGACGTGATCCTCGTCGCGGCGCGCAAGGAGAAGATCGACGACTACGTCTCGGCGATCACCCAAGCGGGACTCGAGCCCGCGGTCGTCGATGTCGGGTCCTTCGCGGCGCTGAACTGCCTCGAGGGCAATTACAGCGACGAGGTGCCGGCCTCCGCGGCGCTGATCGACATCGGCGCGTCGGTGACCAGCATCGCGGTGCTGCAGAACGGCCAGTCGGTCTTCCTGCGCGACATCTCGCTCGGCGGCAATCAGTACACGGATGCGCTGCAGCGCGAACTGAACCTGTCGCGCGAACAGGCCGAGGCGGCCAAGCGGCGCGAGATCGTCGAGGGCGTTTCGGGCGAGCGCGTCGAGGAGATCATCTCCGACGTCAACGAGGGCCTCTGTCAGGAAGTGCAGCGCACCGTCGACTTCGTGAAGGCGTTCGCCGGCAGCGAACAGCCGCTCGAATCGATCGTGCTCACGGGTGGCGGGGCGAAGCTCGGCGGCCTCCCCGATGTCCTCGCGCGCACCTTCGGAACGCGTGCCGAGATGCTCGATCCGTTCCGCCGCGTCCGCTTGCCGGCCCGCCTCGAAGCCGAATTCGGCGCAGCCGGTCCCGACATCGCGGTCGCCACGGGCCTCGCGATGAGAAAGGCGGGTGATCGATGATCCGCATCAACCTGCTCGAAAAGCGCGAGAACGAAGGACGCGCCGCGTCCGGCAAGTCGGGCTCGCGCTTGGGCCTCTCGATGCCGTCGCTCTCCGGACTCGACGTCATCGGCTCGATCCTCTTGGTCCTCGCGACCGTCGGCTGGCTCGGGTACACGACGTGGCAGAAGAGCTCCCAGCTCGCCGAGATCGAAGAGGAAATTCGTCGCACCGACGACGAGCTGCAGCGCCTGCAGAAGGCGCTCGCCAAAGTCGACGAGTTCCAGGCGAAGAAGAACGCGCTCGAAAAGCGCGTCGAGCTGATCACCGACCTCAAGCGCCGGCAGGTCGTCCCCGTACAGCTCCTCGATCAGCTCAGCCGCGAGCTGCCGGACTTCCTCTGGCTGGAACTGCTCAACGAGCAGTCGGGCGCGCTCAAGCTCACGGGCAAAGCGACGACCTACAACGCGGTTTCGAATTTCTACAACAACCTGAAGGACTCGACCTACTTCTCGGACGTGACGCTCGGCACGACGCGCCGCGTCCCCGAAGGCGTTTCGTTCCAGCTCTCGTGCCGCTTCGTGACGCCCAAGCCCGGCACTTCTCCCGAATCGAACGGCGTCGTCGCCGACGCGCGTCAGGGGGGCTGAGCGATGAACCTCAAAGAACTTCCTTGGTGGGGCAAACTCCTGCTCGTCGCCGTAGCGTGCGGTGCGGTCGCCTTCTCGCAGTACAAGATGGCCCCGCTCGCGCTCAACGAGAAACAGGCCCGCATCGAGAAGGCCAGCGAGCGGCTCGAGAAGAACCGCGCGAACATCCTCAAGGGACGCCAAGCGCAGGCGCAGCTCGACGAACTGCAGCGCGACATCGCCTCGCTCGAGCGCAAGCTCGGCGATCTGCGCCAGATCCTGCCCACGGCGCCTGAACTCGGCGACTTGCTGAAGTGGATCAAGGCGCTGGCGGACCAGACGAATCTCGGCCTCGAAATCTTCAATCCGCAGGGCCTAGCGGATCAGGAGTTCTTGCGCGAGCAGCCGATTCGCATGGAAGTCTACGGCTCGTACCACCAGCTCGGGCTCTTCTTCGACCGCATCAGCAAGTACCAGCGAATCATCAACGTCGAGAACGTCGTGGTGAATCCGGCGGGCAAGAAGATCGTCGACCCGACGCAGACGATCAAGGCTTCGTTCACCGCGAAGACCTACATCTACCGCGACGAGAACGCGCCGAAGCAGGAGGACCTGTGATCACGCTCACCATGCACCGCCGGCTGATCCCGCTCGCGGTGGCGAGCGCGGCCCTCCTCTTCGCCGCCAACGCGCAAGAAGAGCAGCCGGCGCCGCCGCCTCCCGAGACGGCACCCGCCCAGGAGGGCGTCATCGAGAAGATCGAGCGCGAACGCGAGTCGATCATCACGGGACAGCACTTCTCTTACGATTCTCAAGGACGGCGCGACCCCTTCGAGTCGCTCGTCAAGGCCCAAGTCATGGCTCCCGGCGGCAAGCGCCCGAAAGGCGTGGCCGGAATGCTCGTGACCGAACTCGATCTCAAAGGCATCGCGACCGACGTCGCGGGCCATCGCGTCGCGCTCGTCCGCGGCTCCGACAACCGCGGTTACTCGCTGCGCGAAGGCGACGTCGTCTACGACGCGCGCCTGATTTCGATCGACGTCGACATGGGTTCGGTGGTGTTTCGACAGGAGGTCGACGATCCAAGACGGATCAAGCCCTACCGTGACGTCATCAAGCGCCTGACTCCGCTGGAGCAGGCGGAATCCGACGAAACGGGCGAGCAGGGCGACGACATGGAGGAGGACTCATGAGGAGGTTGGACCACCGGTACTGCCGCCTGTGCCTCGTCGCGGCTTTCTTGGCCGCGATCACGGTGCTCGGCGCGGTGGGAACCACGCCGGCATTCGCTTACGACGACCGTCCGCCGCTCATCGCGTCGGACCGAGCCGCGCAAGGCGAATCGCCCGCTTCGAAGCTCGTCGGTCTCGAAGTGCGCCAGGATGGCCAGGGCCGCGTCGACGTCAGGCTGCAAGCCGACGGGACGCTCGGCTACGACATCTTCGCGCTGGAGGGGCCGGATCGCCTCGTCGTCGATCTGCCGGGTGTGACGGTGGCGACGCTGCGCGAGCGCTGGGAGGTCGACGATTCGGCCCTCGTGCGCATCCGCGTCGGCCAATGGCAGGACTATCCGACCCCCGTCGCGCGCGTCGTGCTCGACTTCGAGCACAAGGACACGTGGCAGGTCGTGCGCGGCGGTGACGGCCTCGCACTCGCGATCGGCACGCCCGCTTCCGCGGCGGCCGTGACGGAAAGCGTGGTCCCCGAGCCCGTGCCGGTCGCGATCGAGACACCCACCGAGCCCGCCCCCGTCGACGTGCTCGCCGAGGCCACGCCCGCGCCCGAGCCCGCTCCCGA
>CAZPJJ010000090.1:0-12257 GCA_964586535.1 uncultured Acidobacteriota bacterium
GCGTGTCGCGCGATCAAGGCAATGTCGCCGCCTGCGGCGGCGACCCGGGCGCGATGAATCGCGCCCCTACCAATCCGCCGAGCCGCCCTCCCCGACGCGCGCATCGTTGATGGAACCCGAATCGCTCTTGTAGGGGCGACATTCATGGCGCCCGCCGAGCCGCCCTCTGCGCCGCGCGCATCGTTGATGGAACCCGAATCGCTCTTGTAGGGGCGACATTCATGGCGCCCGGATCGCCGCCGGAGGCGGCGACCATTCTTCTGCAAGGTGCCCCTCGCGTGTCGCGGATCGCAGGCGGCGACCACCTCCCGCATCGCGCACCCTACCACGAGGCCGCAAGCCCCGACGCGTCCGGGCTACAATCCCGCGCATGGCCCTTCGCCCCAAGCCCCGTATTGGTCCGGCTGCTTCCGCCGCCAAGGCGACATCCGAGCAGGCGTGGACGTTTTTCACGAACCACGCGCATGTGCTCTTCTGCCTGGCCGAGGATCCCGAAGCGCGCCTGCGCGACATCGCCGCGCGGGTCGGGATCACCGAGCGCGCCGTGCAGCGCATCGTGACGAACCTCCACGACGAGGGCTACATCCGCGTCGAGAAGCTGGGCCGGCGCAACCGCTATCAGGTTGTTCGCAAGAAGCCGCTGCGTCACGCGATCGAGGCCCATTGTTCGGTGGACGCCGTGCTGAGAGTCGTCCTGGGCGAATAGTCGCTTCCAGAAGATCTCATTGACGGGATCTCAAATACACGAAAATATTGTCGGGAATCGCGGAGCCAGTGTGGCGCGTCGCCCACGCTCCCGGTGGAGGACGCTGAATGTCCATCACGATGCCCGGCTACGAGAACGAGCGCGCCAGGCGCGCCGACACCCCTGAAGCAGCTCCCGCCAAGGTCCCGGTGACGATCGCCCACGGCGACGGCATCGGCCCCGAAATCATGGACGCCTGCCTCTTCGTTCTCAAAGAGGCCGGCGCTCGGCTCGAGTTCGAAGAAGTCGCCGTCGGCGAGAAGGTCTACCTCGCCGGCAACCCCTCGGGTGTCGATCCGGCGCTCTGGGAATCCATCGCCCGGACCAAGGTCTTCCTCAAGGCGCCGCTGACCACCCCCCAGGGCGGCGGTTTCAAGAGCGTCAACGTCACGACGCGCAAGGCCCTCGGGCTCTTCGCGAACGTGCGCCCCGCCGTGTCGTACTCGCCCTTCGTGACCACCCACCACCCCGGCATGGACGTGGTCATCGTGCGCGAGAACGAAGAGGACCTCTACGCCGGCATCGAGCACCGGCAGACGGACGAGGTCTATCAGTGCCTGAAGCTGATCACGAGGCCCGGCACCGAGCGCATCTGCCGCTACGCCTTCGAGTACGCGCGCGCCTACGGGCGCCGGAAGGTCTCGTGCTTCACCAAAGACAACATCATGAAACTCACCGATGGGCTCTTCCATCGCGTGTTCCTCGAGGTCGCGCGCGATTACCCCGAGATCCAGGCCGAGCACTGGATCGTCGACATCGGCGCCGCGAAGCTCGCGCACTCTCCGCGTGACTTCGACGTCGTCGTCGTGCCGAACCTCTACGGCGACATCCTCTCCGACGTCACCGCGCAGATCGCGGGCTCGGTCGGGCTCGCCGGCTCCGCCAACATCGGCGAGCACGCGGCGATGTTCGAGGCTATCCACGGCTCGGCGCCGCGCCTCGCGGGCCGCAACGTCGCCAACCCTTCGGGGCTGCTTCACGCCGCGATCATGATGCTCGTCCACCTGGGGCAGCGCGACGTCGCGGAGCGCATCCACAACGCCTGGCTCGCGACAATCGAAGACGGCATCCACACCGAGGACATCTACCGCGACGGGCTCAGCCGCGAGCGCGTCGGGACGCGCGAGTTCGCCGAGGCCGTCGTCGTGCGGCTCGGCCGGCAGCCTCGAGAGCTGCGCCCGGCGCATTACCCAGCCGGTGTCGCCGTGCCCGTGCCGCACGCCGAGCGGCGTCCGCCCGCGCGGCGCGAGATGGTCGGCGTGGACGTCTTCCTCGCCTGGGACGGCGAGGCACGCGACCCGCGCCTGCTCGCGGAACTGATCCTGCCGCACGCGCAGGATTCGCTGCGCCTGGAGATGATCACCAACCGCGGCCAGAAGGTCTGGCCGAACGGCTTCCCGTCGACCTTCTGCACCGATCATTGGCGCTGCCGCTTCAGCGGCAAGGAAGGCCAGCCCATCGAGATGGGTCAGGTGCTTCGCCTGCTCGAGCGATTCCACGCGCACGGGCTCGACGTCATCAAGACCGAAAACCTCTTCACCTTCGACGGCGAGCGGGGATTCTCGCTCGGACAGGGGCAATGACCATGGACACCTCGGCGCTGCAGCTTCACGGCTTCTCCACCGACGAACGCATCGAAGCCCGCATCTTCGGTGCCGACTCCCCGCAGCTTCTCTTCGAGGCGCTCACGGACCTGCGCGAACTCTCGCGCCGGGCGCCCGTGTCGCTCGTCGTCGACGCGCGCCACGGCTTCATGACCGAGGACGTCCACGACGCGCTTGCCGCCAGCAGGCTCACGGCGCGCCGTCTCGTGGTCGTCATCGACGCGAGCGAACTCGAGCGCCGGCGCATGACCCGCGCGGACGTGGGCTGGATCTTCGCCATGGACGGCGCCGGCAGCGTCCACGTCGAGACCGACTTCGAGCGCGCGCTGCTCGGCACCGCGCTGCTCTTGCATCCCGCCGAAGCGATCGGCGTCGTCACCAACGACGAAACCGCCGCCCTCGCCACCGACATACTCGCCCGCGCGCTCGACTGGCGCGGACGCTGGGAAACGACCGACGCGTGGGACTCGCCCGGCACGCTGCGCCGCGCGAGCTGAGTCGTTGGTCATGGAAAGGCGCCGCGCGGGCGGGTCTCCGCGCGGCGCCTTTTTCGTGCGGGCGCGATCAGGAACGCAGGTCGTCGAGCGACGCGCCGAAGTTGATGTGGAAAACGTCGCCGTCGATGACGAGCGCGGGGACGGACTTCACGCCGGCGCGCTCGGCCTCGCCGAGGCGGGTTTTGTTCTCGCCGAGATGCACGACTTCGAGCGCGAAACGCTGCGCGTCGAGGCTGTCGGCGACTTTGCGCTCGGCGCTGACACAGACGGGGCAACCGGCGTGAAAGAACGTGGCTTTGGACTTGGTCATGCTTCGCCTCCTTGGTGGGGGGTGGGTGGATCGGCCGCGTGGACAAAGCGCTGCCACACGGCCTCGCGAACGTCGCCCTCGAGGGGGGCGTGATCGGGACAGTCGATGCGCAGATCCGCGGCGGAGAGCGGCGCGTCGATGAAGGCGCAGAAGTGCGGCTGCGGGGCGCCCGGCTGGGCGTGCGGGCGGAAGTGGACGCAGGTGACGCACATGCGCGAGAGCGGGACGCGCCCCGCGCGCTCGAGGGCCGCGATCATCTTGACGAGCGTGCCGAGGAGCTGCGCGCGCTCGGAGTCGTCGAGGCCGGCGAGGGCCTCCGGGAGGATCGCCGGCAAGGCCGCGCTGGATTCGACCTCGCGCCGCCCACGGCGGGTGAGCTGGATGAGCCGGGCGCGGGTATCCCCAGGATCCGGCCCCTTGGTGACGAGCCCCTTGCTCTCGAGGGTGGCCGTCGCCTCGCTCGCGGCCGGTAGCCGGACGCCGATGTTCTCGGCGATCGCCGTGAGGCGAAGGGCGCCCCGGGAGCCCAGGAGGGCCAGGATCTGCCCCTGCAGCGGCGAGAGGCCCGAGGCGGCGCCCTTGCGACGCTCTTCGTGGCGCATCACCAGCGCGAGCTTGGCGAAACCCTGGGCGAGGCGGGTGTCGAGGGCGGGGTCGGGCATCGAGGCGGCTCCTTTGCTTCGGAGTCCGAACTATAAGGAACCCGGCCCGATCGCGCAAGCCCATCCCCGCTTCGAGGTTCGGGGGCCACCAGAGATCGCGGCCCCGTCACCGCGAGCAGCCCACCGACGCAGTTACTATTCGCTCCGTGCGTCCGGGAGTGGTCATGACTCGGTGACAGCTCTCGCAAAGACGGCGACCGCAGGCGTGCGGCTTGATCCGACCTGGAGCCCGAGACCGGACATGAACCAACCGACGTCCAAGAACATCGCGTGGGCCAAGGGGCTGCTGAGCGCCGAGGACCGCGAGCGCGTGACGGGCCACAGAGGCTGCGTCGTGTGGCTCACCGGGCTCTCGGGATCGGGCAAGTCGACGATCTCGCGCTTTCTCGAGAAGCGGCTGCTCGAAGCCGGACACCTCGCCTACGTGCTCGACGGCGACAACCTCCGCCACGGCCTCAACAGCGACCTCGGTTTCTCGCCCGAGGACCGCACCGAAAACATCCGCCGCATCGGCCACGTCGCCGGGCTTTTCGCCGATGCGGGAGTGATCGCGATCGCCGCGTTCATCTCGCCCTACAAGAGCGGCCGCCGCGCCGCGCGCGAGGCCTGCCCGCCCGGACGCTTCGTCGAGGTCTTCCTCGACGTGCCGATCGAAGTCTGCGAGGCTCGCGACCCAAAAGGCCTCTACGAGAAGGCGCGCGCCGGAAAGATCGCGGATTTCACTGGCATCGACGCCCCCTACGAGGAGCCCGAGAGCCCCGAGGTGCGGGTGGATACGTCGGCCATGTCGCCCGAGGAGAGCGTCGAGCACGTACTCCACGCGCTGCGCATTCGCGGACTCGTCCCCGACGATCCGAACGACTGCCCGGTGCGGAGGACGAGCCGTTGACGACCTACCGCATCGCGCATCTCGACGCCCTCGAAGCCGAGAGCATTCACATTTTCCGCGAGGTCGTCGCCGAGTGCGAAAACCCCGTCATGCTCTACTCGGTGGGCAAGGACTCCGCCTGCATGATGCGCGTCGCGCAGAAGGCCTTCGCCCCGGGTCCGCTGCCCTTCCCAGTGCTCCACGTCGACACCACGTTCAAGTTCCCCGAAATGATCGAGTTCCGCGACCGGTACTGCCGCGAGATCGGCGCGCGCTTGATCGTGTGGAAGAACGAAGAAGCGCTCGAGCGCATCGGCGCGCCCGAGAACTGGGACTGCGCGAAGTGCGCCGACCTGCTCAAGACGCAGGCGCTCATCCAGGCACTCAAGCACCATGGCTTCGACGCGGCCTTCGGCGGCGCGCGGCGCGATGAAGAGAAGTCGCGCGCCAAAGAGCGCGTGCTCTCCTTCCGCGACCGCAACATGCAGTGGGATCCCAAGAATCAGCGCCCCGAGCTCTGGAGCCTCTACAACACCAGTCACGACAAGGGCGAGTCGTTCCGCGTTTTTCCGCTCTCGAATTGGACCGAGCTCGACATCTGGCACTACATCTATCGCGAGAACATCCCCATCCCCTCGCTCTACTTCGCCGCCGACCGGCCGATCATTCGCCGCGACGGCATGCTCGTCTACGCCGGCGACATCAACAAGCCGCGTCCAGGCGAGGTCGTCGAGACCTGCCGCGTGCGGTTCCGCTCGCTCGGCTGCCAGCTCTGCACCGGCGCGATCGAATCGACCGCCACGAACCTCGAAGAGGTGATCGCCGAGGTCATGCTGCAGCGCAAGAGCGAACGCGAAAATCGCGCCGTCGACAAAGACCGCGAGGCCTCGATGGAAGAGAAGAAGCGCGAGGGCTACTTCTGATGAGCGAAAAGCCTTCGGCAGGCGAGGGGCTCGCGCTGCTCCAAGAGGACGAGCAGAAGGACCTGCTGCGCCTGGTCACCTGCGGCAGCGTCGACGACGGCAAGAGCACGCTCATCGGCCGCCTGCTCTACGAATCCAAGGGCATCTACGAAGACCAGCTCGAGGCCGTGCGCGTCGCCTCCGCCAAGCGGGCGATCGGCGACGAGGGGCTCGACCTCTCGCTCGTCACCGACGGCCTGCGCGCCGAGCGCGAGCAGGGCATCACGATCGACGTCGCCTATCGCTACTTCTCGACGCCCAAGCGCAAGTTCATCATCGCCGACACCCCCGGCCACGAACAGTACACGCGCAACATGGCCACCGGCGCCTCGACCGCCAATCTTGCCATCCTGCTCATCGACGCTGCGCAGGGCGTCCTCACGCAATCGCGCCGTCATGCCTTCATCGCGTCGCTCCTGCGCATCCCGCACGTCGTCGCGGCCGTCAACAAGATGGACCTCGTCGGCTACGACAGGAAGGTCTTCGACGCCATCGTCGACGAATTCACCGAGTTCTGCGCGCGCCTCGAGATCACGGACCTCACGTTCATTCCCATCTCGGCGCTCAAGGGCGACAACGTCGTCCGCCGCAGCGAGAAGATGTCCTGGTACAGCGGAGCGACGCTGCTCGGCCACCTCGAATCGGTGCACATCGCCTCCGACCGCAACCTCATCGATTTGCGCTTCCCCGTGCAGTACGTCTCGCGTCCCGACGCCACCTTCCGCGGCTACATGGGAACGCCCGCATCGGGCATCGTGCGCCCCGGCGACGAGATCATCGCGTTGCCCTCGGGCGTGAAGAGCAAGGTCAAGGAAGTCCTCGGCCCCAACGGGCCCGTGCGCGAGGGCTTCCCGCCCGTGCCCTGCACCGTGACGCTCAGTAGCGAGATCGACGTCAGCCGCGGCGACGTCCTCGCGCATCCCAACAACGTGCCGCGCGTCGATCACCGCTTCGACGCCATGCTCGTGTGGATGTCCGAAGAACCGCTGCGCATCGGCGACCGCTACACGATCAAACATCTCGCGCGGCGCCTCCCCGGCCGCGTCATGGGCGTGCGCTATCGCATCGACGTCAACAGCACGCGCCGTCAAGAGGCCGAGATCCTCGCGCTCAACGAGATCGGCCGCGTGATGATCGAACTCGAGCGCCCGCTCGCGTTCGACTCCTACAAACGAAACCGCGCCACCGGCGCCTTCATCGTCATCGACCGGCTCACCAACAACACTGTCGGCGCCGGCATGATCCTCGATCGCGGCCCCGGCGGCCTCTCCGTCGATCCCTCCGAGCTGCCAACTCGTCCGCGCAGCGAACTGCTCGAACGCCAGCGCGGCCAAGTCACGCGCGACGACCGCGCCCAGCGCTTCGGGCACAAAGCCGCCACCGTCTGGCTCACCGGCCTCGCCGGCGCCGGCAAGACGACGATCGCGTACGCGCTCGAGAAGAAGCTCTTCGACCAAGGCGTCGCTTGCGCCGTCCTCGACGGCGAGAACACGCGCCTCGGCCTCAGCCTCGACCTCGGCTTCACCGCCCGCGACCGCGCCGAGAACATCCGCCGCGCCGCCGAAGTCGCTGCGATGATGAACGACGCGGGGCTGATCGTGATCTGCGCGTTCTTGTCACCGAGCGAGGCGGACCGGCAGCGCGCGAAGGAGATCATCGGGGAGGAGCGGTTCGTGTTGGTGCATGTGGATACGCCGATCGAGGAGTGCCGGGAGAGGCTGGAAGAGCTTTATGGGCGCGCTGAGAGAACAGGCGACATCCTCGTTCCTGGCGTCAATTTGGCCTATGAAGTGCCGAAGGATGCGGAACTCGTCTTGAGGTCGCCACGAAGGGACGTCACAGGCAGCATCGATCGCTTGCTTCCTCTGCTGACTCACAGGGCTGGTCTTTAGCGACTTGCCTAGCCGAGCACTCTTCGAGGATCCACCAGCAGTGGGACACTTGCGGGATCGCGCGAAAGCCCCGCTGGCAACGGTCCGGCCATATCCCATTCCCCAATGTCACCTGCAGGCCGCGGAAGGACCGATGACCGAGAGCAGTTCTCCATCCTAGTTCCGTGAAGGTCACGGTCGTTGACACCTCGTCGAGTATCGCGACCGGGAGTACAGCCGCTTCGTGCCCGTCCTCGATTGAGTCTGCTTCCCAGATTGCGCCAAGCGGATCGCTCTGCTCTGCCTCGCGGCACTTCGGCGAGCCGAGCTTCCGGGGTCGTTTCGAAGAGTTCACTCTGGACGAGTCGCCACCACCTGCTGCATGCTCAACGGCGGAGATTGCTGAAGCGAGGAGGCGCAAGACCTGCCGAGCGCCCCCGAGGTTCTGGCCAGGAGTAGGCACGAAGGGAATGCCCGACCATGCACCGTGAGTCCATCGCCCGCTGGCTTGAGGAGTATCCACAGATTCGCGCCCTGGCCGGGCGGCTAATTCGCCTCGCCCCACCGCGGATCCGTCTTGGGTCCACGTTCTGGCACTGGTATGCGTTCTTTCAAGAGTCGGAGTCATGGCCGGTCGATCGGATGCAGGAGTGGCAGCTCCAGCAGGTAAAGCGCCTCCTCTCCATGCTGCGGGACACATCCGCCTACTACCAGGAATTGCTGCGCGATGTTCCTATCGAGTCGATCGACTCGCTCGCTCGGTTCGGTGAGATGGTTCCTTCCATCGACCGTGAGACCTTTAGGTCGAATCAAGCCATAATTCGCTCAATCAACTGGCAGACTTTCCGCACGACCGCGGCACGCACTTCCGGCACGACAGGCTCGGCACTTCAGTTCCTCCATGAGTCAGCGGACAGCATCCGCGAGCACGCTGCCATCTGCCACCAGTGGTCTCGCATCGGTTACCGTCCTGGGACTTCGATGCGAGCGGAGTTCCGTGGAATCCCGAAGGGGGACAGACGCTTCGAGTTGTTTCCGGAACGGCCGATGATTCGCTTTCCTATCCTGACTCTTCGCGAGACGGAAGTGCGATTCTTCGCGGACAAGTGCCGCGAATACCGAGTAGAGTTTCTTCACGGATATCCAAGCGCGATCCATCTCGTAGCCGAATCCGTTCTCTCTCATGGGATTGTCTTCCCGCAGCCCAAGGGAATCATGCTCGCTTCCGAGGAAGTTCATCCCTGGCAGATTGCCCGAGTTCGCCAAGCGTTCCCCAACGCCAAGCTTTTCGCCCATTACGGATGCGCGGAGCGTACTGTGCTCGCCGGATGGTGTGAGTCCTCGATGGATTATCACGTGATGCCGCAGTACGGGCTTGTCGAGAGCGACCCGACGACATCCGAGCTCGTGACCACGAATCTAGTGAACGTCGTCAACGGCTTTCTGCGTTACAGAATGTCCGACACCGCTGGTGCGGTCACCTGGAATCCCTGCCCCCATTGCCATCGACCGTATCTTCCCCTGATCGGCACTCTCTCTGGTCGCACCGAGGACTATCTCTTCACGAGCAGCCGTGGCTGGATCTCTCCGGCTCTCCTCACCCACCCACTCAAGGGGCTATCGGAAGTACGAGAGATTCGCTTCGTGCAGGCCAATCCGGACCAAGTGACGATGGAGTACACCGCCGGCTCCCGAGCCACCGCAGACGCTCTCGAGAGAGAGGTCCTCGGGATCACCAACGGTGTTCGTCAAATACTCGGCTCCAGTTGCCGATTGGAAGCCAAACGTGTCGACGATTTCCCCAGAACCGCTTCGGGCAAATTCAAGTGGATCGTTAGTTCCCTGGAGAGAGGTGGATCTCTGGAACAAGAGGCTCGTTAGAAGATCTCAGAGTTCCGATCCAGTCTGTTTGGGTCTGTCGCAATCTCTCACGGGAGTTGGCAAAGGCATCTTGCCGTCAGCATCACCGGCAGCCGCTCGTTTCGTCACCGCCCCTGCGCTTGAGCGGGCGCAAGGTAATCGAATTGGCTTTCACATCGCGTGGCGACTGAAGTAGGCAAGCCGTGCATCTGCCGGGAAGCTGGTCGTTAGCCGCTTCCGCGTAGGTCCGGGGTTACCGTCGGCTGGCATCTTCCATACCAGACATGACTCAAGGCGCTCGTGCTGCACCGCGGCAATCCTCTGCTCTCGGTCAATGCGGAATCACTACGACGGGCATGTTGCCCGCGTCTCCATCCGCTCCACGGAAGCGTCACTTCGCTTTGGTGAGACATGCCCATCGCCGAACACTTCCGACATCCTCGGTCGTTACCGTACTCGTTGACGATCCATGCGCTATAGTTCGGGCGTCCGTAGCGTTTTGTGCTTGACCCTGAGTGCGTCGAGAATCCGCGAGATGACAGCCATGACACTTCGCGTGCGCCACAAGATCGCCCGGCGTCTCGCCGCGGCCTGTTCCAAGTTCTTTCGGCGAGACTTTCTGACCGGTGCGCCTTTAGTTAAACGCGACGACTTGCTCCGCCTCGGCTCGGCGCGTGGCGGTTGGGTCGTTCCTCGACGTCTTCTCCACTCATCTTCCGTCATCTACTGCGCGGGATGTGGCGAAGACATCACTTTCGACCTCGCACTCATTGATCACTTCGGGTGCGAAGTTCACGCCTTCGACCCCACTCCGCGCGCGATAGAGCACGTAAAGCGAGTCGCGGCGGACAACCCCCGATACAGATTTTTCCCGCTCGCACTCTCGCTGCGCACCGAGATTCTTCGGCTTTACGCACCCAAGAACCCCAACCACGCTTCTTACTCTGCATTGAACCTTCAGCAGACTTCAACATTCATCGAAGTCGAGTCGCGCCGCCTCGGTGAGTTGCTTAGCGAGAGGAAACACACGCGGATCGACTTGCTCAAAATCGACATCGAAGGGGCCGAGTACCAGGTTCTCACTTCCATAGTCGAAGACAACCTCATGGTTGGGACTCTCTGTGTCGAGTTCGACGAATGGCACCATCCTCTCGACGCATCGTACGCAGAGCGCATTCGCCATTCCATCTCGACGCTTCTCGAGGCTGGCTACTCGATCGTCTGTATCGATGATGTTTCCAACTACACATTTGTCCATGGAAGCGTAGCAAACTTGCGATGACCGGCTGCGTCTCGGTCTTCTGCGCGGTACCCAGAGAATGAGGCGTAGTGCTCGAGGCTTCCTGCATAGAGCTTCACTCGCTCGCCCGGGAAGTTCAACTCTCATTCGTCAGATGCAACGAGCGTGATTCGTGTTCTTTCTGCCCCGTGGCCTCCGGCGATACAGTCCGCAATCTCGAATGCCAAGAAACCCGGTCACTGTTCGTTAGCGCTTTCGCTTCCGGCTAAGTCCTGGCTGGCGGCTCCCGCTCGATGTAGCCAACCCAGCCGAAATGCGGCCGAAATGGGACCCCGAACGGCTTCAACTCTCCCAATGCACCGTTCCACTCCATACGTGAACTGCGAACCACAACGTCCTCGGGACGTGCTTCGGTTAGGACGAGCTCTCGGACTGCGAATCCTTGACGAATGGTCGCAATCCTCCTCCAATCGAAGCCCATGAACGTCGCGCAGAGCGCATCCAGGCTCACCGGATCCGTCCCACAGAACAAGGCTTGCGCTTGCCTCGCCGTAGGAGCTTCCGGCCCATCTCCCTCGCCAGCCACGACTCCGTCCACGATCGCGAGGTAGCGCTTTCTGGCGCCCGGTGATGTGGGAGGCCGAACGCTCCCGTCAGCGTTCGCGTAAAAAAGAACTTTGTTGAGGTCTAGAACCATTCGCCATGTTGTGTCGTTCCCATGCCAGTTACCAGAACGCACAACTTCTTTCGTGTCACCGAAGACTGGGCGCCCGATCTTTTTCGCTTCACCGAACACGCGGCCAAGTGACGGAAACCTCGCAAGTGATCTTTTGACGTACCTCAGAAGGACGGATTCCATATCCTGTTTCACCGTGGATGCGGCAAACTGATCTCCGCCTTGCCTCGGTGACCCGATCGAGTAGTGCGGGAGCCAGTTTTTGTACGTGTTGATTCCTACGAGATTCTTCAAGCTACACGTGATTCCAGCCTTCTTGTGGGTCTTCAACTTCGGCAGGTTGATGAAGACATCGGCGTCGATGACCGTTCTGGATACCTTGTACTTTTGCGTCGCACCTTCGTGGGCCGCGTTCGTTTCTGCGGTGTCGTAATCTGCACCGTAATAGCCCCAGCGCGACTTCTTGTGCCCGAAGAACTCACTCGCACTGCCCAAGTCGCAGACGGAACTGCCCGCGGGATCTCCTTGCAGCCGCCGGCGCTCGACAACGGCGCCGTCTCTGCCTCCGGCCCCCATCACCCACTCATCATCACGAAGATCAAGCAGGCTGACTTCAACTCCCGACGCTCTACCCATCGCAAGCCATCGCTCTGGATACATGCGATTCATGATTCCAGTCCACGAGGAATCCGTCTGCGGTCCATCCGTGATGGTGACCTTTCCACTACCGGTAAGTCTTCGCAGGACCTCCTGCAGAACAACGGTTACGAGAGCGGGATGGGTGATCACCGACTCCCACACCTCTGGGGAGTACTTGTGGGACTCCGCGATCCAGTTCGGTTTGAGGATCACGTGATCACCAGGAAGCACGATCTGATCGAAGAGAGAGTTCCAGCGCGCGACGACCGTCCGCAGCGTCGTCTCTTCGTAATCTCCGCAAGGCTCGATATAGACCGCGCTAC